>JAFGNC010000058.1 GCA_016927175.1 Gammaproteobacteria bacterium
AGCGCATCGCGCAGCTCGTCGGGACCGTAAATCTCCTCGCCGCCGGCGAGGGTCCCGCTCGCGTCGATGGGGATTCCGGCGAACCTGTCGCGCTCGCGCCATTCGCCGATCGCGTTGAAGTTCTCGAGCGTCAGGCCGAGCGGATCCATGATCGCGTGACACGCCGTGCAGGAAGGGTCCTTGCGATGCAGCTCCAGCCGCTCGCGCACCGTCTTCGGCGTCTCGCTCAGGTCCTCGACGAGATCCGTGTCGACGCCCGGCGGCGGGGGCGAAGGCGGCGAGCCCATCAGGTTCTCGAGGATGAACTTGCCGCGCAGCACCGGCGCCGTGCGGTTCGGATACGACGTCGCCATCAGCACGGCACCCTTGCCGAGCAGCCCGAAACGCACCGAGTCCTCGAGCTCGACGCGGCGGAACTGATCGCCGCGCACGCCGTCGATGCCGTACAGCAGCGCGACGGTTTCGTTCAGGTACGTGTGCCGCGCGTCGAGCAGATCGAGGACACTGCGGTCCTCGAGCAGGATGCTCGCGAGGAACAGCGAAAGCTCCTGCTCGTACGCTTCGCGCGGGTCGCCCTGCTCGCCGCGCGGCGAGCCGGCGCTCGCGGCGTGCGGGAAAATCTGCGGGTCCGGCACGACGTCGTCGAGCATCGCGATGTCGAGCCACTGGAACGCGAAATCGGTCACGAGCACGCGCGCGCGCTCGTCGGCCAGCATGCGCCGGACCTGCGCGTCGAGCACGCCGGGTTCGCTGAGACGCCCCTGTTCCGCGAGGTCGAGCAGCTCGTCGTCCGGAATGCTGCTCCACAGGAAGAACGACAGCCGCGATGCGAGCTCGAAATCGTTCAGCACGTAGTCGGCGCCAGGCGACAGATCCTCGGGGGGCGCGGCGAAGCGGAACAGGAATTCCGGGCTCGCGAGCAAGGCCGTGAGGGCCTTGCGGACGCCGGCCTCGAACTCGAAGCTTTCGGTGTCTGCGCCTGCGCCGGCACCCGAACGGTAAATGCCGAGCAGCCTGTCCACGTCGTCCTTGCCGACGGGACGCCGGTACGCGCGGCGGGCGAGGCGTGACAGAATTTCCGCCGCGCAGCGCTCGGCCTGCTTCGCGCCGCCCTGGGCCTGCGGACGGCAGCTGAAGACCCTGCGCCGGGCCGGAGTGTCGCTGACGCCCGTCGGCGCGAACGGCCCCTGGATCTCGAACGATTCGACCTCGAGGATCCGGTCCTGGCCGCCGCCCGGCACCATCAGGTCAAGGCGATCGTCGGATTCCGCGAAGCTGCGCGCGAGGAACGTGACGCCGATCTGGTGGGGTCCTGCCGTCGCGTCGAAGCGAATGTCTTTCAGCCGCTGATTGATTCTGTCGACCGCCGGCTGTCCGGTCTGGTCGATCGCCCTCTGGTCTTCTTCTCCGCCGATCGTCGTCCGGTAGATCTCGCGGCCGTCCAGGGTGACGAGCAGCGTGTTCTCGAACTCCATGTCATAGACCCACAGCGCCGCGGCCATGTCCGCGACGTTGATCAGGTACTCGCCGTCGGCCGGGAAGTCATGAATGACGGCCATGCCGCCGCGCGTGCCGAGCGGCAGGCCTTCGATGTGGCGCTTGTAGGAGCCGGCACCGCCGTCGTTGACGTAGGTGGCGCTGCCCGGCGCCGCGTCCGGATCGCCGACGGCCCGCATTGCGACCGTGCGGGCCGCCGCCACGTACTGCTCGAGAAACGTCGGCGACAGGGTCAGCGCCGAAGCGTTGTTGTCGTAGCCGTCCTTCGAGTTGTCGCGCGGCAGCAGCGCTGCCGCGTCGATTCGGACGCCGAGCAGATCGCGCACGGCGTTGGCGTACTCCGTGCGGTTCAGCCGGTGCAGCCCGACGCGGCCCGGACGCGGGCCGGCGGAGTCGGCCGCCTCGCCGAGGCGGTGCTCGAGCGACGCGACCAGAGCGTCCAGCTCCTCGGCCGCCGGTCTCGGTCCGCCGGGCGGCGGCATCAGCCCGCCGCGGAGCTTGCGCAGCACCTTCTCCCATGTCGCGGCATCCTGGCCGACGTCCTCGGGGCTCAGCGCGTCGAGCGCGAGGTCCCCGACCTGCTCGATCGAGTTGTGGCAGTCGAAGCAGTAGCCCTCTACGACGTCCCAGTGCTGCGCGACCGGCTCCGGGCCGTCGGAGCATGCAGCGAGCGCCGCGGCGGCGAGCGCGAGGGCCGATGCTCTAAACATCCGGTGCATAGAAACCCCAAAGACCCTGAAAGGCCAGCGTGACGAACTCGTCGCGATTCTGCCACTCGGGATAGAGGTCCGCCGTCGGCCGCGCCGCGACGGCTTCGGCCGGGCCGAGGCCCTTGAACAGCAGCTCGTCGCGGAAGCGGACGAAAAGCTCGGCATACATGTCGCGCTGCGCTTCGAGCTCCGCACGCGTCATGATCGGGCCGTGTGACGGGACGATGCGCGTCTCGTCGTCGGCGACCTGGAGCAGAGTCTCGATGCCTTCGACCAGGCCGCCGAGCCAGCCGCCGGTCCACCAGTCGATCAGCGGCCAGCGGTCGCCCGCGACGACACCGCCGCACGCGAGCACGTTGGCCTCCGGGAAGAAGACGTAGCAGTCGCCGTCGGTATGCGCCTGCAGCAGGTGGCCGCACTCGATCGGCGCGCCGAGGTCCGTCTCGCGGCTACTGTCGTAGAAGGTCACCTGCGGCAGCGCCTCGCTCGGCAGCGGCCGGTGCACGAAGCTCTCCCACGGGCGTCTGATGTCCGTGCCGAGCCACAGGCGCGTGTTGACCTGCGACACGATGCGCGCACCGGCTCGCGCGGCGGCGAGGTTCGCGCCCGTCTGCTCCGGGTGCCAGTGAGTGTTGACGAGCGTGCGAACGGGCCGGCCGTCGAATGCCGCCGCGACGGCGGTGAGGAGGGCGCCGGCGTGCTCCGCGCGTCCGCCGTCGACGAGGACGACGCCGTCGGCGACGGCCGCCGCGACGACGTTCGTGCCGGCGCCCCTGATCAGCGCCGTGCCGGCGCCGAGCGGCGTGACGTCGAGCCGCGAGGAGTTCTGCGCGCGCGCCACGGGCGGCAGAACGGCCGCGAGGGCCCCGTAAAAGGCGCCGCGGATCAGGCTCCTGCGATTGTGATCTGGCATCCTGCGCTGACCATCGTGCCGAGGCGCCGTCGCCGTGACACGGCGCGCCTCACCCCTACGGAATCTTCCGCATGATAGGACTTCGGGTGGACGACGCAAACCGGGGCGGGCCTCGACAGGCGCGGCGCGCGATCCTGTCGGCGATGCGTCAGCCGAAGTCGGCGCGGATCGTCGCGGCCAGCTCCCGGTCCAGGGCGCGGTGGTGCAGCATCGCGGCGAGCAGCTCTTGCTGCTCCGCGCCTTTCAACGCGAACCGTATGGCCAACAGAGTGGCCTCCTGCACGCGCCGGTCGCCGAACTGCTCGGCCAGCATGACGGAGTACAGGAACTTCGGCCGGCTAATCGGGTGCAGATCCGAGAACGATCGCAGAGCGGCCAAAGCGAAAGCCGTCTCGCCCGGATCGTCCAGGCCGAGCAGATGCGTGGCCGCCAGCCGCCGCTGAATCCCGGGTATCTCCCGAAGGTGCCTCGTCAGCAGCAACGGCGCCTCGGCGTCGTCCTTGAGCCGGTCCGCGACGGCGATGAATACGTCGAGCTGGGTGTCCGGATCGTGGAAGGTGGGCCCGAAGTCCTGCAACAGCGCTACGGCGAACCGGTCGCTCGCGTCGGGCTGCGCCAGCAGCTGGCGCACCGACGCGGATCGCTCGTCGGGCGGCAGCAGCCTCAGCTGGCGCGCCAGCAGCGGAGCGAAAGCGGGTTCGCGTACCAGATGCGGCGCCAGGGCGGTATAGAGCGCGCCGCGCTCCCGCGGGGCGATGGTTTCAAGCCTCCCGAGCAGGGCTGCTCTGGCGTCGTCGTCCACGGCGTCCGTGACGGCCGCGATTCGCGCGGGTGCGAAGCTGCGCGAGATGCCGGCTTCCGCCAGCGGGAGAAGTGCTCCGTCGGGCCCGAACCGTTGCCACGCCCCCCGGTTCGGCGTGAGGTCGCCTTCGTCGAACAGCGTCCACACGGGCCTGATCCGCCAGTCGTTCAGCGCGAAGCACGCGATCAGGAACGGCACGAGCAGGCACAAACCCATCAGGCGCCGCCGGCGAAGCATATGCGCGTGGCGCAGGTCTGCGGAGTTCATTGTCTCGTCTCCGGAACAGCAGCGGGTCGCAAGACTATATCGCAAACGGTCCGATTGTTCTCGCGCCGCGGAGCGCCGCAAGCGCCTTGGATGCCGGACGAAGGGCCGCTCGCTCGGCGGTCGCCGTCCCGCCCGCGCCGTCGCCTGGCACATCTGTTGCAGGGAAGCTGCATCGGGGCGCGCAGCGCCGCGCCGCTGGATGGATATGCGACAGGATGTGACGATAGAGGGAGAAAGTCGATGAAGACGAAAAAGAGCAATGCACGGAAGCTGTCGCTCGTAGCGGCAGCGGTGGCCATCGTCATGGGCTCGGCCGCGTCGGCGCAGGATGACGACCCGCAAACCGACGAAGTCCGGAGCGCCGCGGAGGAGCTCGACCGCGCCGAGGAACGGCTCCAGAGCGCGGAAGAGACCGTCGAGCAGCGAGAGGAGGAGCTCGAGGAAGCGATCGCCGAGGCTGCGGAGTCGGATCAGCCCGCTTCGGAGCGGTCCTCGGACGCGCCGCGGTGGGACGATTCGGACTGGGACGAGCTTGCGGACGAGCACGCGAACCTCGGCACATTCGTCGAGGCGCTGCGGCTGACGGGGCTCGACGACACGCTGTCGAGCGGCACCGCGTACACGGTGTTCGCGCCGATCGACGACGCGTTCGACGAGGATCGCGAAGAGCTGCTGAGCGAGGAAAACCGCGACGAGCTGATCGAGCTGCTGCGAGCGCACATCGTCGCCGACGACGTCGATCCGGAGCGCGCCGAGACGCTCGACGAAGCCCTCACCGTGGACGGCGACACCGTCGACATCTCGGTCGAAGACGGCGAGTTGAGGGTCGGCGATTCCAGGGTCGTGGAACCGGACATCGAGCGCGGCAACCTGCGCATCTACCCGATCGACGAGTTGCTCGAGGTCGGGCGCTCGGAGCTGGCATTGCGGGAGCTCGACGAAGACTGACGCGCCTCGACGCTGGTCGCCTCGAGCACGCGCCCGCGGAGGGAATTTCGATTTCCCTCCGCGGAAGCGCGGATCATTCCGCGCCCGTCGGCGCCATGTACGGAACGGCGACCCGATCGCTTCGATCTCGTGGACCCGGCGGGTTCGAATGCGGCGGGCTCCGTGCGCACGCACGCGGCTCCGCGCTATCCCTCGACCGCAACCTCCCGCGCCGGCGCGGCCGTGATGCCCGCGTTGCGCCGCGCCAGGAATCCGATCACGACCGCGGCGCCGACGGCCGGCAGCGACAGGACCACGCACAGCTCAGGCCGCCCCAGTCCGACGGCCAGCAGGTAGCCGCCGAGGTACGCGCCGACGGCCGAGCCGAAGCGGCCCGCCGTGAAGGCCAGGCCGATGCCGGTGCCGCGCACGTGCGCCGGAAACCCGGACGCCATGATCGAGAATATGCCGACGGCCGTCGCGAACGCCGCGAAGCCGATGAAGAACGACGACGTTCTGATCAGGCCGACGGCCTCGAGCGGCAGCGTGCCGAAAGCGGCGATGGCCGCCGCCATGATCACGAGCATCGACACGGTCACCGTGCGAACGCCCCATCGGGCCGTAAAGAAGCCGACGACCGCGCAGCCGATGATCGCCCCGATATTCGTGATGATCGAGAAAGAGATGGCGCCGGCATCGGTGTAGCCGACGTCGACCATCAGAGACGGCATCCAGTTCAGGATGAAGTACTGCGACACCATGAAGCCGAAGTACCCGACGCAGGCGAGCGCGGCACTGATCAGCACGGGCGGGCGAATCACGTCGAGCAGCGACGCATTGTCCGTCGAGCTGACGACGGACTTTGGCGGCAGCTCCGTCAGCGGCTCGAAGCCGAGCCGCCCGAGCTCCCGATTTGCACGGCCGAGCGCGTTCCTCGGCTGCTTGCCGA
>JAFGNC010000005.1 GCA_016927175.1 Gammaproteobacteria bacterium
CGCGGTCGAGCGCGGGGCCGTCGACCTCCTTGCCGTCGACGATGACTGCGCCGTCGTTCGGGCGGTCGAGGCCCGCGAGGATGTTCAGCACCGTGGTCTTGCCGCAGCCCGAATGGCCGACGATGCAGACGAACTCGCCTTTGGGGATGCGCAGCCACAGGTCCTCGAAGATCGTGACGGCACCGCCGCCCTTCTGCGGATAGCGCTTCGCGATGCCTTCGATGGAGATCAGATTCGAGCTCATGGGGTCCTCACTGCGCGCGCTGCCGCCGCCGGCGCTCGTCGCTCTCCGCTCATTCCGGGAACGTGACCCATCGCGTCGCGGCCGCGAGCATCTGGTCGAGCAGCATGCCGACGACGCCGATGAACAGGATCGCGATGATTACGTTGACGATCGAGAGGTTGTTCCACTCGTTCCAGACGAAGTAGCCGATGCCGGTCCCGCCGACGAGCATCTCGGCGGCGACGATGACGAGCCACGCGATGCCGATCGAGATGCGCATTCCGGTCAGGATCGTCGGAGCCGCGGCCGGCAGGATCACCGTCAGCGCCCTTTTCCATGCCGGCACCTCGAGCGTGCGCGCGACGTTGAGCCACTCGCGGCGCACGGCCGCGACGCCGAACGCCGTGTTGACCAGCATCGGCCATACCGAGCAGATGAAGATCACGAATACGGCCGACGCGTTCGAGTCCTTGATCGTGTAGAGCGCCAACGGCATCCACGCGAGCGGCGACACGGGCTTCAGGATCTGGATGTACGGATCGAGCGCACGCGACACCAGCGGCGACATGCCGATCAGGAAACCGAGCGGGATCGCGACGAGCACGGCCACGGCGTAACCGAACAGCACGCGCGCGATCGAGTAGCCAAGCTGGATACCGATGCCTTTGTCGTTCGGGCCGGCGTCGTAGAAAGGATCCCTGACGTGCGACCACAGTTCCGCCGCGACTTCGCGCGGGCCGGGCATCGCCGATGCGCCCGCCGTGACCTGCGCGCCCATCAGCGCCGCGTACTCGGGATCGAGGTCCGTCGCTCCCCCGGTTGCGCGGGTCGCCGCGTGCCACGCGAGCAGGAACGCGCCGAGCACGACCAGCGACAGCAACAGCGGCCTAAGGCGTTCCGCCCGGTCCATTCCTCAGGTCCGCCTGATGTCGAACGTGCCGAGGTAGGCCTCGGGCTCGGCCGGGTCGAACGGCTTGCCCATGACCGTGAAGCCTTTGGACGTTTCGACGGGAGGCTCTAGCCCGACCTCCTTCATCAGCCGCGCGGCGTCGGACGCGAGGTAGACCTGCCGCGCGATCTGCGGGTAGTCGATGTCGCCGGACACCTGCCCCCAGCGTTTCATCTGCGTCATGATCCAGACGGCGAAGGACTCCCACGGGAACGGCGCGAAGTCGATCCGCTCGGGATCCCGCTTCACTTCGCCGAGCCCGTCGGCGTATGTCCCGGTCAGCACCTGCTCGACGACAGTGACGGGCTGGTTCAGATAGTTCGCCGGCGCGATCGCCGCGGCGATCTCCTTGCGGTTCTCGTGCTTCGTCGCGAAGGCCGTCGCGTCGATGATCGACTTCAGCAGCGCCGAGTACGTATTCGGCATCTCCGTCACGAAGGCTCTCGACGCCGCGAACGCGCAGCACGGGTGCCCGTCCCAGATCTCCTTCGACAGCAGGTGAATGAAGCCGACGCCGTCGTACACGGCGCGCTGGTTCACCGGGTCCGGCGCGAGGAAGCCGTCGAGATTGTCGGCGCGCAGGTTCGCCACCATCTCCGGCGGCGGGACGACGCGGATCTGCACGTCCCTGTCCGGGTCGATGCCGTGCTCGGCGAGGTAGTAGCGCAGCAGATAGTTGTGCATCGAGTACTCGAAGGGCACGGCGAACTTGAAGCCCTTCCAGTCGGCGGGGTCGCGCCTGTCCTTGTGTCTCATCGCGAGCGTGATCGCCTGGCCGTTGATGTTCTCGACCGCCGGCATCGTGTACGGGATCGGATTCGAGCCCGCGCCCATCGTGATCGCGATCGGCATCGGCGACAGCATGTGCGCGGCGTCGTACTCGCCGTTCAGTGTCTTGTCGCGCACGACGGCCCAGCCGGCGGTCTTGACGACGTCGACGTCGAGACCGTGCCGCTCGTAGAAGCCCATCGGCTTCGCCATGATGATCGGCGTCGCGCAAGTGATCGGGATGAAGCCGACGGCGAGCTTCGTCTTCTCGAGGGGGCCGGGCTGCGCCAGCGCTTCGCCGATCAGCCCGACCGGCAGGAACTGGGACACGGCGGCCGCCGCGGTGGATGCGCCGACCGCGCGCAGGAATGCGCGGCGCGTGGGCTCGTGCGGGAACAGCGCGCGCAGCACGCCCTGCTCGACGACGCGGGTCAGCGCCCGCTCGTCGTCCTCGGCCGCCGCGGCGGCCTCCGCGCGCCGCTCGGCGTCGTGCTCGCTGTCGCTGGCATGCCGGCCGCACGAGCAGGCATGGATGCGGGAGCGGGGATCGAAAGGATCGTCGAAGAAGCTCATGCGGTCGCCTCCGGGTGGGCAATCTGGTTTCAAGGCTGACCGAGCAGTAGCAGCTATCGTGCCATCGAAGAAATTCTCATGATTTCCATGACTTAAGCTGTTCACGCACTCGATCGGCGCCACGAAACTTCGTAAGTCACGATATTTCGTTGCCGCGAGTAACGAACTGTCGTAACGTCGCGCCATGGCTGTCGCCGAGAACGCCCTCGAGCCGGACCCGCCGCGATTCCTGGAAAGCGCGTCGCTGCCGATGCTGGTCGTCGATCCCATCGGCGACGACGTCCTGTGGGCGAACGCGGCCGCGGCGCGCTTCCTCGGGCTCGATTCGGCCGCCCTCGTCGGCCACCGCTTCAGCCGCCTGCACCCCGGCCAGGTCCCGGTGCTGATCGTCTTCTCGCAGGCGGTGCTGGACCTCGGCCGCTACTGGACGCGGGACCTGTCGCCGCGCCACGCCGCCGAGCGCGAGCTCCGGGTCGAGTATCGCGGCGATCGGCTCGACGCCGGGGACGGCAGGCGGCTGATCCTGCTGACGCTGATCGACCTCGACGAGCAGGAACGGCACGGCACCGATGCGGCGGCGAATCGCTTCTGGACCAGCGGCCTGACGGAGTGGCAGCGCGCCGAGCGGCTGTTCCGCGAGATCGAGCGCGAGAATCAGCTGATTCTCAAGGCCGCCGGCGAAGGGATTTACGGCGTCAACGCGGAG
>JAFGNC010000415.1 GCA_016927175.1 Gammaproteobacteria bacterium
CGCAGCGGCTGAGGCCGTAATCGGCCGGGTCGCGGACCTCGCGCGTGACCGAGCCCCGCCGCACGTCGAAGCAGACGAACGGCCCGATCGGCGTCGCCTCGTCCCAGCCCTCCGCGCCGTGCACGACGAAAGCGCGCTCGATGTCCATGCCGCTCAACGTCTCGGCCATCAGCGCCGCGATCCGCTCGCTGAACGCGCCGATCACGTGGTAAGGCGGCGCGGCCGGATTCGCGAGCGGCCCCAGGATGTTGAACACGGTCCGGACGCCGAGGGCCGCGCGCACGGGCGCGATGTGCTTCATGGCCGGGTGATAGTGCGGCGCGAACAGGAACGTGAAGCCGAGCTCGGCCAGGCAGTCTCCGGCGCGCTGCTCGTCGAGAGGCAGCGGCAGCCCGAGCGCGGTCAGCACGTCCGCGCTGCCGCAACGGCTCGAAACCGAGCGATTGCCGTGCTTGACGACCGCGGCGCCGCAGGCAGCCGCGAGCAGCGCCGCGCCGGTCGAGAGGTTCAGGCTGCCGGAGCCGTCGCCGCCGGTGCCGACGATGTCGACGTACCGGCCGCCTGCCGGAACACTCGGCCGCCGCGCGAGACGCCGCATCGCGTTGGCGAAGCCGCGGATCTCGGCGGCGCACTCGCCCTTGCAGCGCAGCGCGATCAGCATCCCGCCGGCGAGCGTCGGGGCGATCTCGGCGGACGCCATCGCTTCGAGCAGCGCGTCGGCCTCGGCCTCGCCGAGGTCGCTGCCGGATGCGACGCGCTCGAGCGCGCGCACTGCGTCGATGCCCGGCGAAGTTGCGGTGTCGTTCATCGGCTCGTCCTCTTTCAGCGGCCGGCGCCGCCGCGCTCGCGCAGGAAGTTCGCGAGCAGGCGCGGCCCGTCCGGCGTCAGCACGCTTTCGGGATGAAACTGCACGCCCTCGACGTCGAGGCTGCGGTGGCGTACCCCCATGATCTCGCCCTCCTCGGTCGTCGCCGTGACCTCGAGCGCATCCGGCACCTCGGTTCGCTCCGCCGCGAGCGAGTGATAACGGCCGGCCTCGAACGGATTCGGCAGGCCGGCGAAAATGGCGGCGTCATCGTGCCGCACGCGCGACGTCTTGCCGTGCATCAGCGTCGCGGCCGACACGATCCTGCCGCCGAAGTGCTGCACGATGCACTGATGCCCGAGGCAGACGCCGAGGACCGGCACCCGGCCGGCGAACGCTTCGATCATCGCGAGCGACATCCCGGCATCCTCCGGCCGCCCCGGCCCCGGCGAAATCACGAGCCGATCGGGCTCGAGCGCTTCGGCCTCGGCGACCGTGATCGCGTCGTTGCGGTAGACCAGCACTTCCGCGTCCAGCACCAAGAATGCCTGGACGAGGTTGTACGTAAAGGAGTCGTAGTTGTCGATCAGCAGAAGCCGTGTGCTCACAATCCTTCCTCCGCGAGCTCGAGCGCGCGCCGCAGGATCGCGCTCTTCGCGAGCACTTCCTGATACTCGTTGTCCGGCACGCTGTCCGCGACGATGCCGGCGCCGGCCTGGAAGCTGTACTCGTCGCCGTTGAACACGATCGTGCGGATCGTGATCGCCTGGTCCATGTTGCCGTTGTTGGCGAAATAGCCGACCGTGCCGCCGTAGAGCCCGCGCGCCACCGGCTCGAGCTCGGCGATCAGCTGCATCGCGCGGACTTTCGGGGCGCCGACCAGCGTGCCCGCGGGAAACGCGGCCGCGAACAGATCGAACGCGTCGCGGTCCGGCGCGAGCCTTCCCCTGACGCCGCTGACGATGTGCATGACGTGACTGTAGCGCTCGATGCTGCGGTAAGGATCCACGACGACGGAGCCGGCCCGTGCGACGCGGCCGAGGTCGTTGCGGGCGAGGTCCACGAGCATCACGTGCTCGGCGTTCTCTTTCGGATCCGCCAGCAGCTCCTGCTCGAGGCTCGCGTCCTCGTCCGGCGTCGCGCCGCGGGGGCGCGTGCCGGCGATCGGCCGCAGGCTGGCCTTGCCGTGGTCGAGCCGGACCAGCGCTTCGGGCGACGAGCCCGCGACCTTCACGTCGCCGAGCTCGAAGAAATACATGTACGGTGACGGATTCAGCAGCCTGAGCCCGCGGTAGGTCTGAAACGGATCCACGTCTCCGCGGCCGCTGAATCGCTCGGACAGCACGATCTGATAGATGTCGCCGGCCCGGATGTAGTCCTTCGCGCGGCGCACCGCATCGAGGAAGCTCTCGCGCGAGAAGCTCGGTCTCGCCTCGGAGAAGCTCCCGGCCGTCTCCGGCGCGTCGACGCCGCCGGACAGCGCCGCGACGACCTGACTGCGCAGCGCCCGCCGCTCCGCCTCCGTGCCGGCGTGCAGCAGCGCGACGCGCCGGGTCAGGTGATCGAACACGAGCAGCGACTCCGGCGCGACGAAAGCGGCCTCGGGCAGATCGTCGAGCGGCTCGCGGTTCGGCGGCAGACGCTCGAAGTAGCGCACCACGTCGTAGCCCGCGGTGCCGACCAGGCCGCCGGTGAACGGGATGCCGTCGATCGCCGGCTGCAGCAGGGGGCTCGCCGCGAGCGCGCGCCGCATCAGCGCGAGCCACCCGGCGCGATCGGCCGGACGCGGTTCCCGGCTCCCGTTCAGGCGCACGCCG
The DNA here is from genome assembly GCA_016927175.1 of Gammaproteobacteria bacterium. Taxonomy (GTDB): domain Bacteria; phylum Pseudomonadota; class Gammaproteobacteria; order Steroidobacterales; family Rariloculaceae; genus ZC4RG20. Next base: position 2,623 of record JAFGNC010000415.1, read on the forward strand.
TCCTGCCCGAGCTCGAGCGTCAGGCCCTCGCCGAAGCCGAGGAACGAGTACCGGGCGAGCCGCTCGCCGCGCTCGACGCTTTCGAGCAGAAAGCGCGGCTTGAAGGGCTTCAGCTTCAGATAGGCCGACACCGGCGTGTCGAGGTCGGCGGCGATGTCGAATGGTGACTCCATGAATGGCTCTCTTCCTGGCGGATCCGGCACTCGCCGGCTGCGATTCGAGGTCTCCAGATACGAAAAAACCCATCTCCGAGCGGGCGGAGACGGGTTCTGCGGGATCCGGAAGGCGGACTGTTCGACTCTTCGAGCTGTGTCCGTCCGGTTGCTGCTGCCCTCTGCGCGCCCCGGATGTTCGGTCGGGGCGGCGTGGGAGGGACTTTACTTCGCGGCGCGCACGACCCTCTCCGTTGGCGGGCGTCGCCACCAGCGGTTCCAATCGGGACGGTGCCTCGGAAGCGCGTTCATGGTGGCGAAGTATGTCGGCCGCCCTTCCGGTGGTCAAGGTCGCAGTTGGCCGCGCGCGACGTCGTTACCTCGCCCGGACCGCTCGGGCATGCTTCTGTCGGTGCCTCGGCCGGACCGAAGCGCCCATCCCTTTCCGGGACCGCCGTAAACCCGTCCCTGGGGGCTCGCTCTGCGACATCCCTGTCGCAGACATCAGGCGCAACGCGTCTATGGCAGCGCAATACGCCGCGGCCACGCCATCGGTCGGCCGCGAAGCTACAGCGCGTACATCAGAGGCAGCAGGATCGAGAAGCCGAGCCACATGATCAGCGTCAACGGAATGCCTGCGCGCATGAAATCGCTGAATCGGTAGCCGCCGGCCGACAGCAGCAGAAGGTTCGTCTGATAACCGAAGGGCGTCGCGAAGCTCATGTTCGCGCTGAACAGCACGCCCAGCACGAACGGCTCCGCCGGCACCCCGAGCTCGCGTGCCGCCTGGA
>JAFGNC010000059.1 GCA_016927175.1 Gammaproteobacteria bacterium
CGAGCACGGCATCGAAAGGCGTCAGGGCTGGCCGATCGAGTCGCTGAGCGTTTATTGCGAGGTCTTCGAGGTACCGGAGGGGCAGGACGTCGCGGCCGTCATCGAGCGCCTGGTGGCCGATCCGCGCGTCGATCTCGTGCAGCCGATGAACACCTTCGAGGCGCTTGCCGAAGGCTACGACGACCCGTACGTCAGGCTGCAGTCGGCCGCGGCCGAGCTCGGCGTCGCGGGCGCGCACCGGCTCGCCACGGGCAAGGGCGTCGTCGTCGCCGTCGTCGACACCGCGGTCGACGCGACCCATCCGGAGCTCGACGGCCGCATCGCGGTGGAGCGCGATTTCGTCGACTCGCGGCGCAAGCCTCGCGCGGCCGAGGTGCACGGCACGGCCGTCGCGGGAGTCATCGCATCTGTCGCCAACAACAGCGAAGGCATCGTCGGCGTCGCACCCGACGTGCGGCTCGCCGCGCTGCGCGCGTGCTGGTCCGTCGAGGGTGATTCGGGCGGCGCGCGCTGCTCCAGCTTCACGCTCGCGCAGGCGCTCGAGGCGGCCATGGTCGTCGATGCCGCCGTCGTCAACATGAGCCTCGCGGGTCCGGAGGATCCGCTGCTGACGCGGCTGATCGACGAGGCGGTCGCGCGCGGCATCGTCGTCGTCGCGGCGGCGCCCGCGGCGGCGGACCGAACGCCGTTTCCGGCGTCGCACGGCAGCGTTCTGGTCGGGCGCTCGTCGTCGGCGTCCGATGCGCGAGGCTCTGCGATGCATCTGCCCGCGCCGGCAGAGGAGATCCTGACGACGATTCCCGGAGCGGGCTATGCGTTCTTCTCCGGCACGAGCCTCGCGGCCGCGCATCTGAGCGGCGTCATTGCGCTGATGATCGAGCGCGAGCCGTCTCTCGAGGCCGGCCGGATCGCCGACGTGCTGGCGGCATCCATGGTCAGTCGCGCCGACAGAACGTCCGTCAACGCGTGCTATGCGGTCCAGAGTCTGACGGACCTGCGGGTCTGCGCTCCCGCGTTCGAATTCGCGTCGAGCTCCGGCGGCGATTCGACGCAGAGCCCTTCACGCGCGGAGCGCCCGGCGGGAACTCGAAGCCCGCTGTGACGCTCCGGCGAGCCGTCAGCTTCCAGCGTCGAAGCCGCGGGATACGCTGAGCACCCATTCGCCGTCGGACGGCGCGCCCGGCAGCATTCGCCGCGGCTGCACGGTGCCGTAGCGCCCCGCGTCGTGACTGCTGTCGTAGTAGCGCAGATCGATCCCGAATCGCCCGATGCGCTTCGACGCTCCTGCGTTCCAGTGCGTGTAGTCGACATCTATACCGGACGAGCGGAAGCGACCGATGCCGGCGCCGACCTCGAAGCCGGCGCCGACGGGCAACGCGACGGCGAGCTCGTGGCTCAACGCGTGCGCGCCGACGTTGAAAAAATCGTCCGTCCAGGACGCGGTCAGGAAGACCCGGTCGCGGAACCCGATGCTGGCTCCGACCTCGCCGTAGTCCCAGTCGTAGTCGCTGCCGGGATAGGTGTAACGGCCGACGCTGCCCGTCACGGACCAGCGCCTGAAACGGCGGCTGTAGCCCGCGTAGAGCGCGGCCTCGGCATGCCGCGCCGAGCCGTCCGGCGCCGGCACGGCGTATTCGACGTTCGCGGCGCGGGCGCCCGCGAAGAAGCCGGAACCGTGCTGATAGTCCGCCCCGAGCAGCACAGCCGGATCGCCGCCGCTCTGCGACAGGCCGCGATTGCGGTAGTCGCTCATGACCGTGACGTAGCCGCTGATCCGCGGGCCGATCCGCGGCACCGTCGATTGCGCTGCCGCGCCGCCGGAAGCGACGGCCGCGGCGGCGCAGGCCGTCGCGATTCCCGCTCGAATTCTCATTGCGCGAACGATCTTAGCACCCGTCATGCGCCGGCAGCCGCGGCATCGAGCCACACGTCGACGCCGCGCTCCGGCACGACCGCCGCTGCCGGCACGGCATCGCCGCGGCGGAGCCGCGCAACCGCGTCGCGCTTGCCGGCGCCCGTCACGAGCAGCGCGACATAAGCGGAGCAGGCGAGCCGCCGCGCGCTCAGCGTCACACGTTCGGGGGGCGGCTTCGGCGCGCCGTGCACGGCCACGACGTCGGGCGCGTCGGGTGCGATGCCTTCCGTGTCCCCGGGGAACAGGCTGGCCGTATGACCGTCCTCGCCGAGCCCGAGCACGGTCGTGTCGAAACGGCCGATGCCGGCGAGCTCCCGCGCGTACGCGGCCGCCGCGGCGTCCGCGCCGAGCTCGGCCGGAATCGCCCTGACGCCGTCGGCCGGGATCGGGACGAAGCCGAGCCACGCTGCGCGCGCCGTCGCATCGTTGCGGTTCGCGTCGCCTCGCGGCGCGCAGCGCTCGTCCGTGAAGAACACCTGCCAGCGGCTCCAGTCGGTGTCGATACGGCGCAGCCGCTCGAACAGCGGCCGCGGGGTCGAGCCGCCGGGCACGACGATCGTGTAACGACCGCGCGCGGCGAGCGCGTCGCGAGCCTGCCGCGCGATCGCCGCCGCGAGCTCGCGCGCGACCTGCTCGGCGGTCGGGTGCGCGTGCCAGTGCAGGACCGGGACCGTCACACGTCCGCGCTCAGGGCGCGTTGCGCCACGCCTGGTGCGGCCGCTCGAACAGCGCATCCGCCCGCTCCGGGCCCCAGCTGCCGGCGGCGTAGCGATGCAGCGGCGACCCGGTGGCGCCGCGCCAGCGCTGCAGCACGGGCTCGACGATCCGCCACGCCGACTCGACCTCGTCGAAACGGATGAACAGCGTGCGGTCGCCTTCGATCACGTCGAGCAGCAGCGTTGCGTACGCGCCGAGCCGCCGCTCGCGCTCGCCGGCCGCGCCGGTATCGATGCGCAACAGCCGCGGAGTCATGTCGAACCCCGGCGCTCGCGCCTGCAGCTCGAAGCGGATCGTGTCCTCCGGCTGGATCGCGAGGATCAGCCAGTTCGGATCCGTGCGCGCGCACGGTGTATCGCCGAAGAGCTGGTGCGGCGCATCGCGGAAACGCAGCGCGACGAAGGAGCGGCGCTCCGCGAGCCGCTTGCCGCTGCGCAGGTAGAAGGGCACGCCGCGCCAGCGCCAGTTGTCGATGTGGAGCTTCATCGCGGCGTACGTCTCGGTCGCGGAGTCGTCCGGCACGCCTTCCTCGTCGACGTAGGCCGGGACGTGCTCGCGGTTCGCCACGCCCGCGGCGTACTGCCCGCGCAGCGCGACGCCGTCTACGTCCTGCGGCTCGATCGGCCGCACCGAGCGCAGCGCCTTCTGCTTCTCGTTACGCAGGTCGTCGCCGTCGAGGCGCGCCGGAGGCTCCATTGCGACGACGGCGAGGATCTGCAACAGGTGGTTCTGGAGCATGTCGCGCAGCGTGCCGGCGCGGTCGAAGTAGCCCGCGCGGCTGCCGATGCCTTCCGACTCCGCGACCGTGATCTGCACGTGATCGACGTAATGCCTGTTCCACAGCGGCTCGACGACCGCGTTCGCGAAGCGGAACACGAGCAGGTTCTGCACCGTCTCCTTGCCGAGGAAATGGTCGATGCGGTAGATCTGCTCCTCGTCGAAGTGACGATGCAGCTCTTCGTTCAGCCTGTGGGCGCTCTCGAGGTCGCTGCCGAAAGGCTTCTCGACGACGATGCGGTGGCGGCCGCGCGTGCTGCTGAGGCCGGCCTCGTCGAGCTTCGCGACGACCGTGCGGAAATCGCCGGGCGGGATCGACAGATAAAACACGACGTTCTCGCATGCCCCGGGGAAGGACGACGGCGACAGCTGCGCCTTGAGCCGCTCGTAGAGCTCGGGCTCGCGATGGCTCCCCCGGACGACGTCGAAACGCGCCGCGAAGCGTTGCGCGGCGGCCCGATCGAGCCCGTCGCCGCATTGCCGCTCGAGCAGCGCGAGCAGACGGTCCCGCCACGCCGGCGTGTCGATGTCGCGGCGGGTCAGCGCGACGAAGCGCAGCGGCTCGTCGAGCCGGCCGTCGGCGTCGAGCGCATACAGCGACGGCAGCAGCTTGGTCGTCGCCAGGTCTCCGGTGGCGCCGAAGATCACGAAGCTGCACGGCCCGCTCATACGTCTCCGGCTCCGTCCGCGCCGCCGGTTCGCCTGAAAGCGTGGCCGCCGAAGCTGTTGCGCATCATCGCGAGGATCTTCGACGCGTAATCGGCCTGCCCCTGGCTCGCGAAACGCATCATCATCGACGTCGCGATGACCGGCGCCGGCACGCCGCGCTCGATCGCCTCGATGACCGTCCAGCGGCCCTCGCCGGAGTCGCCGACGTGCGGCGCGACGCTTTCGAGCTTCTGATCCTCGGCCAGGAAGCCCGCCGTCAGGTCGAGCAGCCAGCTGCGCACGACGCTGCCGTGCCGCCACATCTCGGCGATTGCGGCGAGGTCGAGGCCGAAGTCGCGGCGCGCCTCGAGCAGCGCGAAGCCTTCGGCATACGCCTGCATCATGCCGTACTCGATCCCGTTGTGGATCATCTTGACGAAATGGCCGCTGCCCGTCGGGCCACAGTGCAGCCACCCGCGGTCCGGAGCGGGCGCGAGCGCGCGAAGGACGGGCTCGAGCAGCGCGACCGCGGCGGGAGGACCGCCGACCATCAGCGCGTAACCTTCGTCGAGGCCCCAGATACCGCCCGAGACGCCCGCGTCGACGAACCGGATGCCGCGCTCGCCGAGAGACTCGCCGCGCCGCATCGAGTCCTCGAAATGCGAATTGGCGCCGTCGACGACGACGTCGCCGGCCTCGAGCAGCTCACTCAGACGCTCGACGTGCTCCTCGGTCGGGCGGCCCGCGGGCAGCATCAGCCACACGATGCGCGGCGGCGCCAGCTCGCGCACGAGATCCTCCGCCGACGCGGCGGCGCGCATGCCGCACTCGTCCTCGAGCTGCCGCGCGTGCTCGAAATGGCGCGTGTGGCCGACGACGCCGAGGCCGCCGCGGCGCAGGCGCCGCACCATGTTGCCGCCCATGCGGCCGAGCCCGATCATGCCGAGTCGCATCGTCGCCTCCGTCGCTTCCATTGCTGCCCTCGCTTTGACGCTCGGTGGCGTGGTTCGCGCCAGGCGTCGTCAGTCCTCGTCGTCGCCTCGCTCCGCCGCGGCCTTCAGCTCCTCGACCGCGGCCTCGCTGATCGGCTGGAACTTGCCGAGCCCGCACGACGCGCCGGGCATGAAGCCCGCGCCGATCCGGTCGAGCACCGTGATCACGTCGACGTTGCACAGCTGACTCGTCGTGACGCGGTACATGAAGGGCTCCCGGGCCCTCAGCCCGGGGCAGCGATGCGGCAGCACGTTCCTGTAGATGTCGCTGCCGCGCATGTAGAACAGGATCGTGTTCTCGTCGACGATCTCGGTACGATCGACGCGGGACAGACTGATGCAGTTCACGAGGTCCGCCGAATCCTGCGCACCCGCGGGCAGGGCCACGATCGCCGCGCCGAGCATCGCTGCCGCCGAAGCTCTTCGCCGCAGAATGCCGGACCGGGACCGATGGGGGTGTCGATGAGAGGTCGTCGAGTCGAACATCATGCGCTCCCTTTGTCGTTGCCGTTTGCCGATGGTCGTTGCCGATGGTCGTTGCCGATTGCCGTTGCCGTTGCCGTGCCCTTCTGTCGTTGCCGTTCGGGCTTCCTCTGACGTCCGCGAGTGCAGCAAGCGCCATGCCAATCAGCCGCCGGTGCCGCAGCGGCATGGCGGCAGCGCGTAGAGAAGGCAGATTTAACAATCAGTTATCGCGCAAACCTATACTGGGCTCGAGTTGCGCGACGCGCCGCCCGCCGACCAGCGCCGCCGCGATCGCGGCCGCCGTCGTCAGCAGCAGCGCCGCGCCGAGGTGCCACGCGCGCAGCCGCGCGACCGGCTCGCCGCCGCCGATCGTCGGCGCGAACAGCGCGTTCAGCAGCCCCTGCACGGCGAAGAACACGAGCGCCGCCAGCAGCCATGCGAGCAGCGCCGTGAATGCGGCCTGCAGGATCGGGAACCAGACGATGTCGCCGGTGCGAAAGCCGGTCAGGCGCAGCACGCTGAACTCGCGCCGTTTGCGATCGACGTTGGCCCAGACGCTGGTCGCGAACGACATGCAGTAGCCGACGATCGAGATCGCCGCGATGATCCAGTAGACGATGCCGAGGTTGCGATCGAGCGTCTGCACGAGAGAGATGTCGGCGATGCTGGTGCGCACGTCGACGTTCTGGCGCAGCAGCTCGGCGCGCAAGCCGGCGACGTCGCCGAGCTCGCGCGCGTACATCCGGAAGCCGGCAAACGCCCGGTCCGCCGGCCGCGGCGCCGAGCCTTCCCAGTCGAGCTCCGGCACGGCGCGGCCGTCGAGAAAGTCCTCGACGGCGACGAGCAGGTCGTGCGACACGAAGACCCCGTCGCGCGTGAATGCCGTCGGCGGCGCGACGCCCGCGACCGCGAGCGGCAGGCGGACCGTCTCGAGGCGGTCCTGCCGCGTGCGCGTCACGACGCCCTCGACGCGGCCGCCCGGACCGACGCCGAGCTTCTCCGCCGCGCTCGCCGACAGCACGACCTCGCCGTGGCCTTCTGGCGACCCGATGTCCTCGTCGTCGGCGGCCTCGAGCGCCGGGTCGCCGTCGCCGGACGGAATCAGCTCGACGTCGATGATCCGGCCGACGTCGCTGCCCGGCGCGAGCAGCTTGATGCTGGCCGCGAGGGAGCGCGTGCGCGGCACGAGGAACGCGACGTCGGAGCGAGCGCTCATGCTCGCGAACCATTCGGGCGTGTAGTGGCCGCTCGTGATCGGCGCGATCTCGCGATAGCGGGGATTCTCGGTCAGCGGGTCCAGCAGGTTGGTGATGATCCCGTACTTCAGGCCGAACAGCACCAGCAGCGGGATCAGCACCGCCGCGAGCGCGAGCACGGAGAAGCCGGAGACCAGCCATTCGTGGCGGTAGTCGTCCCACGCGAGCCGGGCGACGAGGGGGAAGCGATGGCCGACGCGCCGGCGCAGCCAGTCCGCCGCGCGGCTGCGCGGACGCTGCCGCGGCGGGCCGGCCGCGTCGCCCTGATCCGGTGCGTCCCGTTCAGACATGGTAGACGCTGACGGTCATGGCGTTCTCGTCGGCGGCGTCGATCTCGTGCGCGACGACCGTGAAGCCGGCCCGCCGGACCAGCTCCTGCGCGTGGGTCGCGAGGATCAGCGTGACGCCGAGCTCCTCCGTCATCTGGACCAGCAGCCGGATGATGCTTTCTGCGTTCAGCGGATCGATGGCCGCGGTGGGCTCGTCGGCGATCACGATCGGCGGCTCGTGCGCCAGCGCCCGCGCGATCGCCGCGCGCTGCCGCTGACCGACCGACAGCTCCGCCGGGAGCTTGTCGAGCTGCTGGGCGATGCCGAGCTTGCGCGCGAGACCCTCGGCCGCCGTGCCGAGCGGCAGGTCGAGCAGCCGCCGCGGCAGCTCGATGTTGCGGCGCACGGTCAGGTACGGCAGCAGACCGCCGTACTGCAGCACGTAGCCGATGTAACGGCTGCGAAGCCGCCCGAGCGCGTCGGCCTCGTTGCCGCGCCAGCCGGCGGCGACGTCGAAGCTTTCGGCGCCGGCGAGCGGGTTGAAACGGAACGTTTCCGAGCTGCTCGGCCGCAGGATCATGGCGAGGAGCTCGAGCAGCGTGCTCTTTCCCGACCCGCTCTCGCCGATCAGCGCGAGCCGCGTGCCGCGGCCGACGTCGAGCCGCGGGATCGACAGGACGAAGCTCGTTCCCCCCGCGCTGTATTGTTTCGTGACGTCGCGCAGCGTGAAGACCGCATCCGCGCTCAGGGTAGGGCCTCCAGCAGCAGCGGATAGACGGAGTCGCCGTCGACCGGCCCGCCGTCGAGCGAGACCCACAGATCGAGGTTGTCGTGCAGGGCCCGGTAATACGCGACCTTGCCGTCGAGCTGATTGATGAACTCGAACTGCTGCTGGGCGGACCATTGCTGCCAGGTGCTGAGGTCGAGATTCATGACCTCGCTGCGGTACGGCAGCCCTTCGATGTACTCGCGCATGTAGCCGAGCTCCGCGAGGCTCGCGCCGCCGCCGGCCGCAGCCTCGACGGCTTCGGGATCGCGGCTGATGATCGCGGCGAGACTGCGAAGCTCGTCCAGAAAGCTCTGCGGTGCCAGCGCGCCTTCTTCCGCGCGCTCGACGACCCGCTGCAGCACCTCGTGCAGGTCGCTCAGCTGGTCGCGCGTCAGCAGCACGCGCACGTCGACCGAGCGCTCGGCGGGGTCGGAGAAGTCGCGGTCGATCATCCATGCATTGAACAGCGCCGGCGCGCCTTCGTCGGCGCCGCTCCGCTGCAGGTAGTCCATGCGCAGCGCGTAGCCGAGCCGCGCGACCTTCTGCTGGAACGTCGCGAGTTCCCCTTCGGCGGACACGTTCTGCGGCATCGCCTGCAGCGGCTGGAAGCCCTGCGCCGCGGCGCGCACCTGCGCCGTCAGCTGATCCATCATCGCGGCCAGCGCGGCGCCGAAGTCGCCGACGTCGCCGGCCTCGACGGGGTGGTAGAAGGCGCCGATGTCCTCGACCCTCGACAGGGCGCGATACTCGCTTTCGGCGAACTCGTGATCCTGCTCGGTCTCGCCGACCGGCGTCTTCAGATGGATGACCCACGGCGCGATGCCCTGATCCTCGAGCGCCTGCCGCATGCCGGCCGTATCGAGGCCCGTCGACGACAGCGGATCGTCGCCGAGACGCGGGCCGGCATCGGTGATCAGTATTACGTAGCGTGCGAAGTATCCATCCCAATTGATTGATTCTATGGCTTCCTGGAGGCCCGCGTAAGGATCCTCGTTGAAGCCCTGGCTCGACACCTGCGCTTCGCTGACCGCCGAGACCTGCGACAGGAACTGCTCGCCGCTGCCCGTCAGATCGGCGAAGACGCGCGCCTCGTAGTCGAGGTCGGGCACGGCCTGCGTGCTGTCGCGAAAGCCGACCAGCCCGTACGCGACCTTGTCGGCGAGGCCGGCCGTCTCGATCTGCTCGTACACGTCGCGCATGATCTCTCGCGTCCGGTCGATGTACGGCCGCATCGACACGGTCGTGTCGATGACGAACACGATGCCTGCCCGATACGGATCGTCCGCCGGCGCGGGATCGCGCAGCGGCACGCTCGCGACCTGCAGCAGCCTGCCCTGATGATCGCCGATCAGCACGTCCTCGTGGCTCAGGATCGGGACCAGATAGAAATTGCGCCGGATGTCGATGAAGCCGTCCGGCTGGATCGCGGCGACCGGGGAGTCCGCGACGTCGCCGGCGATCGCCCGCTCGCGGAGGCCGGCGTAGGTTTCGGCGTCGTTCTGGTCGACCAGCCGGCGCAGCGCGTCGCGGTCCTCGAACAGCAGCACGCGCGGCTGCTCGGCCGGGTCCTTGAAACCGACCGTCAGCGTCTGCCGCCAGTCGATCGCCTGCTCGGCCGGCAGCCAGCCGTCGATCTCGCCGTTGCTGTCGATGCCCACCTGCACCCAGTCGCGCCCCTCGACGTTGTCACGCTCGTACACGTAAAACACCGTGAACGGCGTGACGGGCTGCGACGCTGCCGTGCCGCCGGGGGCGTCGCTGAGCGCCGCGCCCGGCACCGCGATCACGCGCTGGTACAGCGCGCGCTTACCCTCGAGCGTCAGAGGCCGGTCGGGCTGCTGCGCGCCGGCGTCGACCGCCGCGGCCGCGAAACACGCCGCGATCAGCGGCACCCAGATCCTTCGTCTCGTAGCGAGTTTGCGCATCAGCATTGACCCGTCAGTTCCACTGCAGCAGCAGCTGCTCCGCCTCGGCATCGCCCGTCTGCGCTTCCCGCTCGGCCCAGTCGCGCAGCGCCTCGAGGCGCTGCGCCGCTTCGTCCACTCCGCCTTCGAGCGCCTGGGTATACCACTTGTAGGCCTGGAACGGATCCGCATCCGGCAACAGGCTCGTCGCGGGATCATGGTGGTTCGGATCGTTCATCGTGCCGAGCTGGAACGCCGATTCGGCATGCCCGCCGCGGGCGGCGTAGAAGTACATCAGCTGCGCGTCGGCGAGCCGACCGTCCGACTGAAATTCCTGCGCCCGGGAATAGGCGGCGTCGTATCCGCCCGGGCCCTGTTCCTGAAGCTCCGCGATCGCGTCGCGGGCGCTGTCGCCGCGTTCGACGTCGGTGACGCCTGCGCCGGGTCCGACGTCCTCGGGAGGGACGGTCGTCGTGGGGTAGAGGTAATAGACGAGAAGCGCGACGACGAGGACGGCGGCCGCCACCACGGCGACCGTCGCGGCTTGTCGGCTCATAGGCTCCCCCTTCCTGCCGAAAGGCGGTTGCTCGTGAAATTCATCGACTTTCACGATATACCTTTGGTCGAGGTAACGCAAAATCCGGCAGTTGCGGGACGGAGTATGATCGACCGATGAAGCGGACGCGGGCACCCGGCACCGACGACCCGTCGGACGCCTCCGATGCGAAAGCGTCGGAGGCGTCGGAGGGCTCCGATGCGCCGAGCGCGCCGGATGCGCCGGAAAGTTCCGGCGCGCCGGATGCGCCGGATGCGCCGGAAAGTTCCGGTGCGCCCGACGCGTCGGACGGGCCGCACGAGCCGGATGCACTGAACCTGCCGGATCGGGACGCCTCGCAGACGCCGGCCCCGCCGCCGCGGCGCGGCGGCACCGGCTCCGTGCGCCGCGGGGCTCGGCGCGCAGCGGCCTGGCCCTCCGGGGCGGCGGCCTTTTTCCGCCGCAGCCGCCGCGCCCGGCTGACCGCGGCGGGGGCCGCCGTCGTCGCCGTCGCGCTCGCGCTCGGAACGTTCGTCGTGGCGCCGGTACTGATCGAGCGAGCCGTGCAGCGTTACGGCGACGGCGTGCCGGGCCGCAGCGCCGGCGTCGGCCGCGTGCGCGTCGAGCCGTTCCGGCTGATCGCGGTGCTCGACAGCCTCGTGCTGACGGACGAGCGCTCGGGCTCCGCGCTCGAGGTCGGGCAGGTGCGGCTGAATTTCGACTTCACGACGCTGTTTCAGCGCGCCGTCGTGCTGGACGAGCTGCGCATCGACTCACCGCTGCTGCGCGTCCGCGCGCCGGTCGGCGATGCGGCGGCGAGCGTCCCATCGCTCGCCGCGTGGCTGCGCGCCGGCGTCGAGTCGCGGCCGCTCGAGATCAGGCAGACGGCGCTGTCGCAGGGGCGGATCGAGGTCACGGCCCTCGAGCCGGGCGACGCGCGCGAGCTGGTCCTCGACGACATCTCGCTTCGCGTCAGCGGCTTCGCGAGCACGTCGAGCCGGCCCTCGGGCGTCGAAGCTCGACTGGCCGTGCCGTCCGGCGGATCGGTCGAGCTCGACGGCGAGCTGACGCTGGCGCCGCTCGCGGCCGGCGGCCGCGTCGCGGTCGAAGCGCTGGATCTCGCGCCGCTGCGGCCGTGGCTCGGTCCGCGCGGCGGGTCGATGCAGCCGGAGGGCGTCGTCGACGCGGCGGCCGAGTACGCGTGGACGCCGGAGCGGCTGACCCTGTCGGCCGTCGGCGCCGAGGTGCGCGAGCTGCGCGTCCGCGACGAGCAGGGCCGCACGCTGCTCGAGTCCGAGCGGCTCGCCGTCGAAGGTGCGGCGCTCGCGCCGGACGAGGCGGGCGTCTACAGAATGCGTGCCGACCTGCTGCGTCTCGACGGGCCGCGCATGGACGTTGCGGTGAATGCGCGCGAGTGGCGCGCCGAGGCGCCGCTCGATGCCATCCGCCACCCGTTCGCGGACGTGCTCGCCATCGGCGCCGCCGCCGGCGACGCCGCCGTGGCCGTTCGTCGGCTCGAGATCACCGGAGGCCGGATCGACGTCGAGGACCGGTCGGTGATGCCCGCGGCGCGGGTTTCGCTCGAGGCCGCCGAAGGCGTGGTCGGATTCGCGGGACCGGGTCAGGACGAGGTCGTCGTCGAGGTCGAAGGCGCCGTTGGCGGTGACGGCCACGGCGCCGTCGCGATCCGATTCGCCGGCGGCGCGCCGCGCAGCGTCGGACTCGATCTGCGCGGCTTCGCCGCGGCGACGCTGTCGCCGTATTTCGAAACGGCGTCCGGCCGGGCGCTGGCCGCCGGCACCGTCGACCTGGATCTCGATTACCGCTACCGCGACCAGCGGCACGACGGTGTGGCGAGGCTGACGACCCAGGACCTCGTGCTGCGCGATGCCGAAGACGCAGCCCGACCTGCGCCGGGGGCCGCAGAGCCGCCTTCGGCCGGCCCGGCCGATGCCGGCGCCGGCGCCGCGCGCTCGGCAGACGGCGGCGATGGTGCCGGCGACGCGCAGCGCGAGAATTCCGTCGTGCGATCCGCGCAGCTCGACGAGTGGTCGCTCGCGCAGGCTCTGCTCCAGGATGCCGACGGACGCATCGTGCTGACGCTGCCTCTCGACGGCGCCGCCGGCGCCGCGGCGGCGCTGCGCGGCGCCCTCGAGGAGGCCGTGCTCGATGTGACGGCCGAGCCGTTCGACGTGCTGGCCGCGCTCGTGGACGGCGAAGCGGCGAGCCTGCGCGCCGTCTCGTTCGAGCCCGGCGTCGCGGAGCCGCGCGACGCCGCCGCCGCGAAGTTCGCCGCGCTGGCCGCCGCACTCGAGCGGCGGCCGCGGCTCGGGCTGCTGGTTGCCGGCCGCGCCGATCCGGAGCTCGATCGCGACGCGCTCGCGACGCAGCAGATCGAGCTGCACGTGACGCTCGCGACGGCGGGCCCGACGCTGGTCGCGCGCCCGACGCCGGTCGACTTCACGTCTCCCCGCGCCTGGGACGTGCTCGACGAGTTCGCGGCGGAGCGGCTCGGGGCGGAGCGGCTGGAGACGGTCGCGTCCTACTTCGAGCGCGACACGAACGGCCGCGTCGTCGAAGGCGACAAGCCCGCCTATTACCGCACGCTGTTCGACGAGCTCGTGGCGAACGAGTCGATCCCGGAGGCCGCGCTGATCCGGCTCGGGCGATATCGCGCGCGGGCCATCGTCGACGCACTGACCCGGCTCGGCATCGCGCCGGAACGGCTCGAGACGGGGCGGGCAGTGCTGGTCGAGTCGGTGGACACGGCAGGGGTCGGCGCGGGCCGGGATGCGGCGCCGGAACGCGCCGGCGAGGCTGCCGGACCCGATCCGCTCGCGCCGGACGACACCGCGCCGGGCGCATCCGCGGACGGGCGGCCGGCGCTCGTCGACGTGCCGCTCGAGCTGATGCCGGTACCGCCCGCCGAATCCGCTCGAGAGGCGCCGCCGCAGCGCGTCGCATCGCACGCCGACGGCGACGCGCCGTAAGGCGCCGCCGTGCGGGCCCTGCCGGCTGTGTCTATACTCGATCCCGCCGACGCGCTTCGGCGGTTGCTACGCGGAGCGCCCGTGCCGCTCGCGGACCATGCCGAAGACGCCCCGAAGCGGTGAAAACAACCGACATGACTACGGCGGAACGAGGGCAATGGTGGCGACGACCATGCGTGCGACGAGAGCGATGACGAGGACGGGGACGACGACGAGGATGCCGTATGCGAAAGCGGCGGGCGCGATGCCGTCGACGTCGAGCCGGACGAGGACCTGGAGGGGAGTGCTGATCTTGGCCGCCGTCGTCGTGGGGCTCGCCGCGGAGCGGGGCGCCGCGGCCGAGGTGCTCGGCGTCGGCAACTTCAGCCACATCGTCGGGAACCTCGAGCGCTCGGTCGAGTTCTACCGCGACACGATCGGGCTCGAGCCGAACGTCGAGGCGACGCCCTGGAGCGACAATCCGGCGATCATGCGAATGGGCGCGACGCCCGGCGCCGAGTCGAGAATCGCGACGTTTCGCATCCCGGGCTCGGAGCTCGGCGTGGAGCTGATCGAATACCGCAACATCGACCGGCGCCCGGTGCAGGTGCGCTTCCAGGACCCCGGCGCCGCCAACCTGATGCTGCGCGTACGGGATCTCGATCCGATTCTCGAGCGCGTGAAGCGGTCGACGGGCCGCGTCTGGACGCCTTCGGGGCAGCCGGTGGCGGTCGGCGACTCCGCGCGGATCGTCTTCCTGCAGGATCCGGACGGCTTCTTCATCGAGGTCGTCGAGGGCATGCCGCCGTCGTCGCCGAGCGGCGCGCCGCCGGAAGGCAACGTCCTCGGCGCGGATTTCGAGATCATCGTTCGCGACAGCGAGGAGACGGCTCGCTTCTATCGCGACGGGCTCGGTTACGAGCCGCGGATCGGCGAGTCCTTCGACGACACGAAGCTGCTGACCGACACCGTCAACGCGCTCGGCGGCGCCTTCAGACGCACGACTTCGACGATACCGGGCACGTCCGTGTCGATGGTGTTCATGGAGTTCAGAGACGTGACCCGGGCGCCGCTCGCGACGCGCGTGCAGGACCCCGGCACCGCGATCCTGCAGCTCTTCGTCGACGATACTGCCGAGCTGACGCAGCGGCTCGAATCCGCCGGCGGCACCGTGATCTCCGAGGGCGGCGTACCGGTAGAGGTGCGGCCGGGGCGGCACATCTCGATCGTGCGCGATCCGAACAATCTGTTTCTGGAGCTGATCGAGGCGCCGGCGCAATGACGCGCGCCTCTCCCGCGCCGCGGGACGAGCAAGGGCGGCCCGAGCACGAGGAGGTCCGAATGAAAGTGTCACGCAGAGTGTTCCTGGCCGGCGCCGCGGGCGTCGCGGCAGTCGGATGCAGTCGGGAGCCGAGCGGCGTGCTGATCAGCGACGGCGACCCGGGCGTGCCGCTGCTGGGGCTGATCTTCCCGCCGTCGGACCGCGGCATACCGGAGGAAGGCGTCGCGATGTACGGCGAGCGGCTGCGTTTCGTCGTGACGGGCCTCGGGCTCGACAGGATGACACCGGACGGTTACGACTCGGTCGTCGACCTGATCCCGCGCGCCGCCGAGAAGCTCGCGGCTGCGGGGGCCGAGGCGATCGAGCTGACCGGCACGTCGCTGACCTTCTATAAGGGCGAGGAGTTCAACCAGCGCCTGCGCAAGGCCGTCGTCGACGCATCGGGGCTGCCGGCGACGACGATGAGCGACGGCGTCATCGAGGCTCTGAAGGCGGTCGGCGCGGGGCGCGTTGCGGTGGCGACGGCCTACAACGACGAGGTCAACGCCCGGCTCGGCGCTTTTCTGCGCGAGCACAACCTCGAGCCGGTCGTGATCACCGGCCTCGGCATCGAGGCGATCGAGGACGTCGCGAGCGTGACGCAGCAGGACCTGCTCGAGTTCAGCGTAAGGGTTCGCGAGTCGGCGCCGGACGCGGACTCGGTGCTGGTGTCCTGCGGCGGCTTCAGGACCCTCGAACTGATCGCTCCGATCGAGGAGCGGACGGGCGTGCCGGTGATCTCCAGCATGCCGCACGGGCTGTGGGCCGGCGCGCGTCTGGTCGGGCTCGACGGCTCCGCGCCGGGCTACGGCTCGCTGCTGTCGGAATCGGCGACGGCATGATCTGCCTGCCGGCAGCCGATCCGGGCATCGTCGCGCGCCGCGAGGAAATCGTGGCGGCGCTGCGCGAGCTGATCGGCCCCGGCAACGTCGTCGCCGAGCCGCTGCGGCTCGCGGCTTACGAGACGGACGCGCTGACGGCCTACAGGCAGCGGCCGCTCGCGGTCGCGCTGCCGGAGACTACCGCCGCTGTCGCGGCGATCGTGCGTTACGCGCACCGTGCAGGCGTCAACGTCGTTCCGCGGGGCGCGGGGACGTCGCTGTCGGGCGGCGCGATCCCGGCGCCCGACGCGATCGTCGTCGCGATGGGCAAGTTCAACCGCATCCTCGACATCGACTACGCGAACCGCTGCGTCGTCGCGCAGTGCGGCGTCACCAACCTCGCGATCAGCCACGCGGTCGCGGAACGGGGTTTCTACTACGCGCCGGATCCGTCGAGTCAGATTGCGTGCACGATCGGCGGCAACGTCGCGGAGAACTCCGGCGGCGTGCACTGCCTGAAGTACGGTCTGACGACGCACAACGTCCTCGGCGTCGAGATGGTCCTGCCTGACGGGGAGATCGTGCGTCTCGGCGGCAGGTATCTCGACAGCGGCCATTACGATCTGCTCGGCCTGACCGTCGGCTCCGAAGGGCTGATCGGTATCGTGACCGAGGTCACCGTCCGGATCCTGAAGCGGCCCGAGACGGCGCGCGCGCTGCTGATCGGTTTCGGCTCCGTGGAGGACGCCGGCGCCTGCGTCGCGCACGTGATCGGCGACGGCATCATCCCGGCCGGCATGGAGATGATGGACCGGCCGGCCATCGAGGCGGCGGAGGCGTTCGTCCACGCCGGCTATCCGCTCGACGTCGAGGCGCTGCTGATCGTCGAGCTGGACGGGCCGGCGGCCGAGGTCGATATGCTGATCGACCGCGTCCGCGCGATCGCCGAGTCGCACGACTCGGCGAGTTGCCGCGCGTCGACCAGCGAGCAGGAGCGGCTCGCGTTCTGGGCGGGCCGCAAGGCCGCGTTTCCGGCGGTCGGCCGCATCAGCCCGGATTACTACTGCATGGACGGCACGATCCCGCGCCGCGAGCTGCCGCGAGTGCTCGCCGCGATCAACGACATGTCACGGCGCTACGCTCTTCGCGTCGCGAACGTCTTCCATGCCGGCGACGGCAATCTGCATCCGCTGATCCTGTACGATGCGAACTCGCCCGGCGAGCTCGACAAGGCCGAGGAGTTCGGCAACGAGATCCTGAAGCTGTGCGTCGACGTCGGCGGCGTGCTGACGGGCGAGCACGGCGTCGGGCTCGAGAAGCGGGACCTGATGACCTACCAGTTCGGCGAGCGCGATCTCGACGTGCAGCACCGCATCAAGCTCGCTTTCGATCCCGCGCTTCGGTTCAACCCGGGCAAGGTGTACCCGACCCTGAGCCGCTGCGCCGAGCTCGGCCGCGAGCACGTGCATCGAGGCGCGGAGCGCTTCCCGGATCTGCCGCGCTTTTAGATGGCCGCCGAAGGCAATTCGATGCTGCGCCCGCGCGACGCAGCGGACGTCGCGGAAATCGTGCGCGCTCACCCGCGTGCGCTCGAGCCGATGGGCGGCGGGTCGAAGCGCTCGATCGGCCGGCCGGTCGACGCCGATCCGCTCGATCTCGCCGCGCTGTCCGGCATTACCGAGTACGAGCCGGCCGAGCTCGTGCTGACCGCGCGCGCCGCGACGCCGATCCCGGCCATTCGCGAGGCGCTTGCGGCGAACGGGCAGCGTCTCGCGTTCGAGCCGCCGGATTTTGCCGCGCTGCTGCACGGCGACGGCGTGCCGACGCTCGGCGGCGTGCTGTCCGCAAACGTGTCGGGCTCGCGCCGCGTCAGCGCCGGAGCGGCTCGCGACCATTTTCTCGGCTGCCGCGCGGTGGCGGGCAGCGGCGAGGAGTTCCGGGCCGGCGGCAAGGTCGTCAAGAACGTCACGGGCTACGACCTGCCGAAGCTGCTCGCGGGCTCGTGGGGCACGCTGGCCGTGCTGACGGAGGTCACCGTCCGGGTCGCGCCGGCGCCGGAGACCGAGACGACGCTCGTGATCGAAGCGGACGACGCGGCGAATGCGGTCGAGATGCTGACGGCTGCGCTCGCCTCGTCGCACGACGTCTCCGCCGCCGCCTACGACCCGGCGCGCGGCTGTCTGCTGCGGCTCGAGGGTTTCGGGCCGTCGGTTGCCGCGCGCGCGGCCGGTGTGCTCGAGGCGCTGCGGCCGCCCGGCGTCGAGCGGCTCGACGCGGTGGCCTCGTCCGCGCTGTGGAGCGATCTCGGCAGCGCCGCCGCGCTGGCCGAGCGGCCGTTCGTCTGGCGCATCGGCGTGCCGCCGAGCGACGCGCCGCGGGTGCTCGACGCGATCGCGCCGCGGCAGTTTCTGCTCGACTGGGGCGGCGGCCTGATCTGGGCCGCGCTGGACGAGCTCGACGTCGGGCGCGTGCGCGGCGCGTTGCCGACAGGGCATGCGACGCTGTGGAAGGCGCCCGTCGCCGAGCGCTCGGCCGCGGCCGTGTTCCAGCCGCAGCCGGCCGGCGTCGCGGCGATCGCGGCGCGCGTCAGGGCGGCGCTCGATCCTGCAGGCAAACTGAACCCCGGCAGGATGGCCTGACGGGGGCGGCGCGACGGAACGGACACACCGATGCAGACGAATTTCACCGCAGAGCAGCTGAAGGACGCCGACGTCGCGGCCAGCGAGCAGATTCTGCGCAAGTGCGTGCACTGCGGGTTCTGCACGGCGACCTGTCCGACGTACGTGCTCCTCGGCGACGAGCTCGACAGCCCGCGCGGCAGAATTTACCTGATCAAGGACATGCTCGAGCACGGCAGGCCCGCGACCGAGGAGGTCGTGCGTCACGTCGACCGCTGCCTGTCGTGCCTCGCCTGCATGACCACGTGCCCGTCCGGCGTCCACTATCAGCATCTGATCGACCATGCGCGCGTGCATGTCGAGAAGACCTACCGGCGCCCGTGGCGGGAGCGGATCGCGCGGTCGGCGCTCGCGGCCGTGCTGCCGTACCCGGCGCGCTTCGCCGCGGCGCTGACGCTCGGCCGGCTGCTCGCGCCGGCGGCCGGGGTGTTGCCGGCTTCCTTCCGCCGGCTGCTCCGTCTGCTGCCGCCGGCCGACAGGACCGCGCCGGCGGCACGCCGGGTCCCTCCGGCGGAGAAGAACGCGCCGGCCGGCCACGCGCCGCCGGCGGAGCAGAGCCCGGGTGCCGCGCCGGCGGAGCAGAGCCCGGGTGCCGCGCCGGCGGAGCAGAGCCCGCGTGCCGCGCCGGCGGCACGGCCCGCATGGTCCGAGCCGGCCGTACGCAAAGACGCGGCGCCGCGCAGCGGCCCGCTGCGCGTCGCGCTGCTCGACGGCTGCGTGCAGTCCGTGCTGGCGCCGCGCATCAACGCGGCCGCGGAGCGTCTGCTGCGGCGCGCCGGCGCCGACGTGGTCCGCGTGCCCGGCTGCTGCGGCGCGATCGTCCATCACCTCGGCCGCGACGACCGCAACCGGAGCCTTGCGCAGCCCCTGATCTCGCGTCTCGCCCGCGGCATCGGCGCCGGCGACGTCGACGCGATCGCCGTCACCGCGTCGGGCTGCGGGACCCACGCCAAAGATTACGGCTTCATATTCCGCACGGACCCGGAGCTCGCCGGGGACGCCGCGGTAGTGAGCGACAGGGTGCGGGACATCGCGGAGCTTCTCGACGAGCTCGATCTGCCGGCGCCGGCGGAGCCCCCCGGCGGCACGGTCGCGTATCACTCCGCCTGCTCGATGCAGCACGGGCAGCGGGTCGAGCGGCAGCCGCGGGAGCTGCTGGCGCGGGCGGGATTCGAGGTCGCCGAAATCGGTGAAGGGCATCTTTGCTGCGGCTCGGCCGGCACCTACAACCTGCTGCAGCCGCGTATCGCCGAGGCGCTGCGCGAGCGCAAGCTCGCGCACGTCGCGAGAACGGGCGCCGGAATCGTCGCGACCGGCAACATCGGGTGCATGACGCAGCTCGCGTCGGCGTCGGACGTGCCGATCGCGCACACCGTGGAGCTGATCGACTGGGCCCATGGCGGCCCGCCGCCGGCCGGGCTCGGCGCACGCGCGTCAGGCGGAGCTGATCCTGTGAGCGCCGACGGGCGTTTCCGCGGCCGCTGACGCGACCGCCGCGGACCTCTTCGCGTACAGCGACTCGATCAGCCGCGCGACCCGCCGGTGCCCGCGCTCGTTCCAGTGCGCGTCGTGCAGCTTGTGATCCTCGAGGCGCAGATGGTCGTACAGCGGCACGAACGTCACGTCGAGTCGTGCGCACGCGGCGCCGAGGCGCACGTCCGGCAGGCGCGTGTCGAGGCAATCGGGCTCCGGAGCGACGGCCAGGAGCCGCTTCCGGTGCAGGTCGCTGATCTGCGTGACGTCGGGGATGGACATGACGGCGAGCTGCGCGCCGGCGCGATCGCAGACCGCGCGCCCTTCGCGCAGCAGGTAGTCGCAGGCCGAGAACGCGCGGCGGGAAAGCGCCGTCGCCGGCGTACAGATTTCCGCCAGCGCCCTGTAGTAGTCCCTGTCGACGTCGCCGCGCCAGCGGCGCGGCGCGACGTGCTCGGTCACGATCTCCCATCGGTCGGGATCGCTGCCGTTGCGGACGTACGGCATCGGATAGCGGCCGAGGTTGGGCTGCAGGTTCTCGTACAGATCGTTGCCGTGGTAGACGAACCAGATCACGAGCTTGGATTTCAGCTCCGGCGCGAGCTGCCGCATCCACAGCAGCTCCTGGACCATGTTGTAGCCGTTGATGCCGATCGGCTTGATCCGGACTCGCTCGCTGAGCTCCGTGAAGCACGCGTCGTCGCTGACACCGTAACCGAAAGCGTACGAGTCGCCGAACACGACGACGTCGCTGTCGGTCAGCGTCGTGCTGCCGCGCCATCCGTCCGCGTCCGTCGTCACGTAGAACGGCTTGTCGGCGTACGCGTACGTGCGCATGCTCGGTCTCGGTTTCCAGCCGACTTTCGGCGCGTACTCGATCAGCTGCTGCCACGGCGCGGCGCGCTGCTTCAGCGCCGTCACAGCGCGGTGCACGAGCCGCGTGGCGCCCGCGATGATCCAGAACGGCACGGCCAGAAGGACCACGGGCGCCGACACGAGCAGCGCGATGAGCATCGAGGTCGCGGCGACGGGAAGTCGTGACATCTGCGGATCCTTTGCTTCGTCGGACTTCGACTTCGGTCCTTCAATACAGCGTGTAGAGACTCGCAGGCGGCTCGTCCTCGTCCGCCTCGTCGAGCGCCATCAGCAGCAGGACGAACGGCAACAGGCACGCCGCCCACGCGTTGCCGGAGCGGCGGCTCCACGCGAGGTAACGGCCGGCCCAGCGGGCCGCGGCCCGCACGCCGGCGGAACGCCCGCAGGTTTCGATGCCCGGAGTGCTCTTCGCGACCCACGATGAGCGGCTCGCTTCCGAGCGCCCGAGCTCGAGCCGCGCGCCCGTTCGCGACGTGGCGGTGATCACCACGAAGTAGCAGGCCCGGAGCACGACGGCGCGCGCGGCCGCGGCATAGCGCCGCGCGAAGGCATTCCAGCCGCGGTAGGCGCGCTCCGCGATCTCGGGGCGGAGAAGGCCGACGGCGGCGAGCGCCACGGCCGCGGCCAGCACCGCCGCCGACCACAGCGGCGCGGCCAGCACCGCGACGGCGGGTGCCGCGACGGCGGCGAGCACGATCACGGCCGCGAGCCAGAAGCTCAGCGTCCAGGCGAGGTTCGGATTGCGGGGCAGCGTCACATCGTGCTCCCGGGCGCTAATCGAGCTCGTACCGCGTGCGATAAGTCCGGGCATCGCCGAATCGATTCGCGGGCTGGCGCTCCTTGATCAGCAGGAAATCGCCGAGCACGAGGCAGTCCATCTCCGTCGCCATGAAGCAACGGAAAGCATCGCCGGGCGTGCACACGATCGGCTCTCCGCGAACGTTGAAGCTCGTGTTCACGATCACGGGGCAGGCGGTCTTCTCGTAGAAGCTCCGCAACAGCCGGTAGAAGCGGCCGTGACGATCCGCGTCCACGGTCTGAACCCGCGCCGAGCCGTCGACGTGCGTGATCGCCGGTAGCTTCGAGCGGCGGGCGGACAGCCTGACCGTCAGGTCCGGATCGTCGAGCCGGGCGCGGTCCTCATCGTCCGGCGGCACCAGCCACGCGGAGCGGACCGGGGCGACGAACAGCATGTACGGGCTGTCCTGCTCCGGCCGCATCTCGAAGACCTCGCTCGCGAGCTCGCGCAGCACGCACGGCGCGAACGGGCGGAAAGATTCGCGGAATTTGATCTTCAGATTCATCGTCTGCTGCATGCCCGGCGATCTCGGGTCGCCGATGATGCTGCGGCAGCCGAGCGCGCGGGGACCGTACTCCATCCGCCCCTGAAACCAGCCGACGATCCGTTGCTGCGCCAGCAGGTCCGCGACGCTGTCGAGCAGCGCCGCCTCCTCGGGCACGTGCGAGTAGTCCGCGCCGACGGAGTCGAGGAAGCGGGCGATCTCGGCTGCCTCGTACTCGGGCCCGAGCAGCGAGCCCTGCTGACTGTCGCTCGGCTCGGGCGTTCGCGGCGCGTCCAGCTTGTGATGCCAGACCAGCAGAGCGGCCCCGAGCGCGCCGCCCGCGTCGCCGGCCGCCGGTTGCACCCAGATGCGCTCGAACGGTCCGTCGCGAAGCAGCCTTCCGTTCGCGACGCAGTTCAGCGCGACGCCGCCGGCCATCGCGAGATTTCGCATTCCGGTCTCCCGGTGCGCGTGCCGGGCGGCCCGCAGCACCGCTTCCTCGCACACGCGCTGTATCGACGCCGCGATGTCCATGTCCTTCTGCGTAATCGTGCTTTCGGGGCGCCGCGGCGGCCCGCCGAAAAGCTCGTGCAGCTTCGGCGACGTCATCGTCAGGCCGCCGCAGTAGTCGAAGCAGGACATGTCGAGCCGCAGTGAGCCGTCCTCCGCGATGTCGACGATCTCGTCGAGGATCAGATCGACATAGCGCGGCGTCCCGTACGGGGCGAGGCCCATCAGCTTGTATTCGCCGGAATTCACCTTGAAGCCGGTGTACTCGGTGAAGGCCGAGTACAGCATGCCGAGCGAATGAGGAAAGCGTATCTCCTCGAGCGTTCGGAGCCGGTTCCCCGTGCCCACGGCGAGCGAGGACGTGCTCCATTCGCCGACCGCGTCGAGCGTCAGCACCGCCGCGTCGCGGAACGGGGAAGGGAAGAACGCGCTCGCGGCGTGAGACTCGTGATGGTCCGTCAGGCACAGCTCGCCGCGAAAACCGCCGCCGAGGCGGCGCAGTATCTCGTCCGGAATCCTGAGCTTTCGCGAAGCCCAGACCGGAAACGATTTGCGAAACGAGGCGAAGCCGCGCGGCGCGTACGCGAGATAGGTCTCGAGCAGGCGCTCGAACTTCGCGAGGGGGCGCTCGTAGAACGCGACGGCGTCGAGATCGCCGCAGCCGAGGCCCGCCTGCTCCAGACAATAGCTCATCGCGTGCGCGGGGAAGGCCGCGTCGTGCTTACGGCGCGTGAACCGCTCCTCCTGGGCCGCCGCGACGATACGGCCGTCCTGCAGCAGGGCGGCGGCTGAATCGTGGTAGTACGCGGACAGTCCCAGTACGTTCATCGGGCGAGCGCGTTCATCCGGGGCATGGTCCGCTCCACTCACGATGCGCCCGAGGACCTGATGACGGCCGGGATCGTCAGGATCAGAATCTTCAGGTCGAGCCACAACGACCACTGGTCCACGTACTTCAGGTCGAGCTCCATCCACCGATCGAAGGGGATCGCGCTGCGGCCCTGCACCTGCCACAGGCACGTGATGCCGGGCCGAACGCTGAGCCGCTTACGGTGCCGGTCGGACCTGAAGCCCGCGTAGTCGAGCACCGGCAGGGGCCTCGGGCCGACCAGGCTCATGTCGCCGCGCAGCACGTTGATCAGCTGGGGCAACTCGTCGATGCTCGTTCTTCGCAGGATTCGCCCGATGCGCGTGACGCGGGGATCGTTCCGCATCTTGAACGTAGGCCCGGACGTCTCGTTGAAAGCGGACAGATCGAGACGCCGGCTCTCCGCATCGGCCGCCATGGTCCTGAACTTGTACAGTCGAAAGCGGCGTTTGTTCAGGCCGACGCGTTCCTGCACGAAGAAGACGGGGCCTTCGGAGTCGAGCCTGATCAGCATCGCGACGAAGCCGAACAGCGGCGCGCAGGCGCCGAGCAACGCGACGGCGATCAGCACGTCGCTCGCGCGCTTGATCAGCGCCGCGACGCCTCGATTCTGGGGCAGAACGGACGACACGACGCTCAGGTCCTCGAAGCCGCTGCCGTCGCCCGCGAAGATGTCCGGCATGAAGCGGACGCTGACGCCCTGCTCCTGGGACGCCTCGACGATCTGCACCGCGCGGTCGTACAGCGACTTGACGGGCAGGCAGATGACGATCTCGTCGACGACGTTCTCGCGCAGGTAGCTGCGCAGCGAATCGAGCGACGCGACCAGGCGCTGACCGCTGCGGGCCAGCTCCGCATCGTGCCAGCACTGATCGACGAACCCGACCAGATGGCAACCGAGGTCCGGGCGCGCGGCGATCTCCGCGGCCGCTCTGGCGGCGCGCCGGTTCGTGCC
>JAFGNC010000416.1 GCA_016927175.1 Gammaproteobacteria bacterium
ACGCTGACGACCACGGCGGCGAAGCCGATCGCCGCCGTCATGACCCGCACGGTCTCCGCATCCGGCCTCGACTGGGGCGTGCTCGCCGCAGCGGGCGTGCTCACGATCATCCCCGGCACGCTCGTGATCTGGTTCGTGCGCAATCATCTCGCGCGCGGATTCGCCATGGGGAGGGTCTGATGGACTTCTCGTGGATGGCGTGGTCGGTGCCTACGGCCGTCTTCTTCGTGACGATCCTCGCAATCCTCACGGCTCTCAGCGTGCTCGCCGTCGTCGCGCCTAGCCCTCCGCGCACGGGATTGCTCGGCGTTCCGACTCAGCGCGGCGACCGGCTCTTCGTGTCGCTGCTCGGCGCTGCGTTCATCCATCTCGGCTGGCTTGGGGTAACGGACGCGTCGCCGTGGTATGCGCTCGGGCTCTCGCTCGTCTTCACCGCGCTGTCGTTTCGGTTCGCGTAAGCCGAGCGCCCATGGCGCATCAGCGAAACCGCAGTGTCGGCATTGATGAACCTCCACCGCGCGATGCGCGAGGATTCGCCCGATGAGCTCCGCGTCCTCGATGCTCGCAATCACCTCGAGCTTCCCGCCGCAGCGCTGACAGGTCTCGATCTCGATCGCAAACACACGGCTCAGCCGTTGCATCCACGTCATGCGTACGGCCTCGGCGCGACAGCCCCACCCGCGTCTGAAGCACGCGCGGCGGCGGCACAAGGGCCGCAAGGCGCGCTCGATCCCGCTCCCTCGTCAAAGCGCTCGGCCGCTTTGACAAAGGGCCGGTCATACGTACTATTCTTCTATCCTTGGAAAGCCGACATCGATCGGAGAGTCCGTGGAGGGATCGAGACTGAGAACACTTTCGCGAAGGCTTGAAGCCGTGCTGCTCGAGCCTGCGTTTCCGGCCGATCGGTCGGGCCGACGATCGGCAAGGGCTCGATCAGTACGTGTTCCCGATCAGCGATCAGGCGGTGCTCGAGGAGCGCTGAGAGGATCGCGCGGCGGGAATCGGCGAAGTCGATCTCGAGACGGTAGATGAGTTGGCATGCCGTTGTTGTTCTGATCGGGGTGCTCGCCGGTTCGGTCGCTGTCGCGCAACCGCGTCCTGGCGGTCCGCGCGGGAATCTGGCGCCGAGCGAATTCATCGTCCTTGGAACGGCGAGCGGGCCGAACAGCGAGGCAGCACGAGCGCAACCGGCCAACGCCTTACTCGTGCGAGGTCAGCTCTACCTCGTCGATGCCGGTGACGGTGCCGTTGCGCAGCTTGCGAAAGCGGGACTGCGGCTGCCCGCCGTTCAAGGCGTCTTCCTGAGTCATCTGCATTTCGATCACACCGGCGGGATGCTCGCCGTTATCGGCTTGCGCATGCAGCTCGAGGTTCAGGGCACGCTCCGCGTTTTCGGTCCGCCGGGGACACGGGAGCTCGTCGATGGCTTGCTCGCGGCTTCCCGGCCGGCCATGCGAGCCGGCTATGGGATACCCGGGCAGGGCTGGAGCGCGGATATCGAGGTCGTCGAGCTCACCGATGGGGATGCAGTCAGCCTCGACGGATTCGAGGTGACGGTCGCCGAGAACTCGCACTTCAGCATGCCGGAAGGCGATTCGCGCGCGGCCCCAAGTGTCTCATTGTCGTATCGATTCGATCTCGCGGACCGCTCGATCGTATATACCGGCGATACGGGTCCGAGCGATGCGCTCGCCGAGCTCGCGCAAGGTGCGGACCTGCTGATCAGCGAGATGATCGATGTCGATGCCGTGCTCGCGCTGATGCGGCCGCCCGGCGCCGCGGCGCCGGGCTCATCCGATCCTGGCGAGGCCACCGGCTTCGCCTGGCACATGCATGCGCACCATTTGACGCCGATCCAAGTGGGTGAGCTGGCCGGCGCGGCGGGCGTCGGGCGTCTCGTCGTCACGCACTTCGCGCCGAATCCGATGGACCAGGAGCAGGCGCAACGTTATCTCGACGCGATCGGTGAGAACTTCGACGGGGACGCGGAACTCGCGGTCGATCTCGGAAGGTACTGACAGGCTCCGCGGAGGTTTGCGTTGCCGTCGGCGTCCGGGCTTAAATGTCGACGGCATCACTTCGGGGGCACCCCATGACCTCTATTCGATCGGCCGCGCCTACGGCGCTGCTCATGCTCGCCTTGCTCGTCGGTTGCGAGCCGGCTCTCGAGAACCCACGTCCGTCCGTTGCCGCAAGCACGGAAGACCGCATGGCGGCCGCACGCGCATTTCTCGACGCCGAGATCGGCGGCCTCTCGACGCTCACGCGCGCCGAGCAGGAGGACGAGATGGCCTGGTTCATCAGCACGGCCGAGCCGCTGCGCGGCATGAGGATCCGCGTGGTTTCCGAGACCATCGCCACGCACGAATACGAATCGCAAGTGCTCGCCCCGGCGTTCGCCGCCATCACCGGGATCGAGGTGGTACACGACCTGATCGGCGAGGGCGACGTCGTCGAGCGTCTTCAGACGCAGATGCAGTCCGGGGAAAACATCTACGATGCCTACGTGAACGACAGCGATTTGATCGGCACGCATTGGCGCTATCAGCAGGCGCGAAGCTTGAGCGCCTGGATGGCCGGCGAAGGCGCTGCGTTCACGAGCCCGACGCTCGATCTCGAGGATTTCATCGGGCTCTCGTTCACCACGGCCCCGGACGGAGCGGTCTATCAGCTACCGGACCAGCAGTTCGCGAACCTCTACTGGTTCCGCTACGACTGGTTCACGGATCCGACCATACGGGCCGATTTCATGGCCGAGTACGGCTATCCGCTCGGCGTGCCGCTGAACTGGTCGGCCTATGAGGACATCGCCGAATTTTTCACGGGGCGCGAGATCGACGGGCGCACGGTCTATGGCCACATGGACTACGGCCGGCGCGACCCGTCGCTCGGCTGGCGCTTCACGGACGCGTGGCTCTCGATGGCGGGCGCCGCCGATGCCGGAGAGCCGAACGGTTTGCCGGTCGATGAGTGGGGCATCCGCGTCGACGAGCAGTCGCGGCCCGTCGGCTCTTGCGTGGCCCGCGGCGGTGCGACGAACAGCCCGGCGGCCGTATACGCGTTGGCCACCTATGTTGACTGGCTCAAGCGCTTCGCACCGCCCGAAGCGCTCGGCATGACGTTCTCGGAAGCAGGGCCGGTTCCGGCGCAGGGCGCGATCGCCCAGCAGATCTTCTGGTACACGGCCTTCACCGCCGACATGGTGGGCGACGGCGCCGCCGCCGTGCTCAACGACGACGGCACACCACGCTGGCGCATGGCGCCTTCACCGCACGGAGCCTACTGGTTCGAAGGCCAGAAGCTCGGCTATCAGGACGCGGGCTCGTGGACGCTCATGAAATCGACCCCCGTCGATCGCGCCCGCGCGGCCTGGCTCTATGCGCAGTTCGTCACGTCCAAGACCGTCGACGTGCGGAAGTCGCACGTCGGGCTCACCTTCATTCGCGAGAGCACGATCGACCACGAAAGTTTCACGGAGCGCGCGCCGCGCCTCGGCGGGCTCGTCGAGTTCTATCGCTCGCCGGCGCGCGTGCAATGGTCTCCCACCGGCACGAACGTGCCGGACTACCCGCGGCTTGCGCAGCTGTGGTGGCAGAACGTGGGCGACGCGGTCTCGGGC
>JAFGNC010000417.1 GCA_016927175.1 Gammaproteobacteria bacterium
CACCCGGTCGATCGCGGGGGGCGCCGCGCCGTAGCCGCGGCGGCGCAGATAGCGCGATGCGGGCGAGCCGGTCAGATCG
Organism: Gammaproteobacteria bacterium; assembly: GCA_016927175.1. GTDB lineage: Bacteria > Pseudomonadota > Gammaproteobacteria > Steroidobacterales > Rariloculaceae > ZC4RG20. Next base: position 80 of record JAFGNC010000417.1, read on the forward strand.
AGCACCGAGAAGTCCTGCTGCTCGACCGTCAGCAGGATCTGCCGATCGACCGCGGCGCCGCCGGTTCCGTCCACGGACCTTTCGGCGACGTTTGCGCAGCCCGCAAGTGCCGCCAGGGCCGCCAGCGCGAGCCATACCGTGACCTGCATCGCTCGCGCCGGCTTCGCGCCCCGCGCAGCCGACCTCACGGCCGCTCTCCCGCGGCCGCGGCCGGCGCGAACGACGGCCCCGCAAAGCGCACGCGGGCGTCGGCCGCGAGACGCCGGAGCAGCGAATCGACCGCCTCGTCCGCCGCATCCGGCGCGCCGTCCGCGGGCGCGCGCAGCCGAAGCGTGTAGCGGCCGATCGAGGTCGGACCGCCCACGATCGTCGCGTCGATTTCCGCGAGCAGCGCCCGCATCTGCTCCTCGGTCGTGCCGTCGGCGAAGATCACGTCGATCTCGGCGAGCTCGCCTTGCTGCTCCGCCGCGGTGGCATACCGCGGGGCGCGGCGCTCGTCCGCGGACTGGCGCTGAGCGCTCCACCCGAGCCACAGCGCCCCGCCGAGCGCGACGCAGACGGCCGCCGCGGCAGCGAGCGCGCGCGTGCCGCGCAACACGTGCCGCCGGCCGAACGCGCGCCACCGACCGCGCAGCGTGGACGCCCCTTCCGCGGCTGCCGGCGCCTCCATCGCGCGCCGCAACCGCTCGAAACCCTTCTCCGGCGACAGATGCACGGTCGGGTGGCCGTGCACGATCGCCGCGAGAGCCTGCTGCTCCTTCAGCTCGGCCCGGCATGTCAGGCAGTCGCGCACATGCCGCTCCACGCGCTGCCTCTCCTCATGCCCCAGGGTGCCGTTCGCGAGCCACGGGAGCAGCTCGAATGCCTGCTCGTGGCTGACGGAGCCGCCCGCTGCGGCGCCGGCGGCGGCACCGCGGCCCTTCATCCCGTGGTCGACGGCGCCGCCGTTCATCGCGCTGCATCGTCCCTGCCGAGCCGCGGCAGGACCGTCCGGAGCTTTGCCCGGGCGTGGAACATTCTCGTCTTGACCGTATTTTCCGGACATCCGACGATCTGCGCGATCTCCTCGTACGAGCAGCCGAAGTAATACGTGAGCTCGACGACCGCGCGCTGCTCCGGCGACAGCAGATCGAGGCCGTGCTCGATCAGGTCGCGCATCTCCGTATCCGCCGTGTGTTCCTGCGAAGAAGCCAAACGTTCAGCGGCGGCGTCGAATTCCGCCGCGGCATAGCGCCTCGACCAGCGCCGCGAGCGTTCCGAAGCCTTCAGCGCGATGCGGTAGGCGATGCCCATGATCCACGTGGAGACGCTCGAGCGGCCGGCGAAGGAACGCCCGTCGCGCCAGACGATCAGCATCACGTCGTTGACGGCTTCCTGAGCGAGCTCGAGCTGCCCGGTGACGCGGTAAACGAAGCGCAGGACCGGGTGGTAGAACCTGACATACAGCGCGTGGAACGCGTCCCGGTCCCCGCCGATGCTTCGTGTCAGCAATTCGGCATCCGTCCGGTCGCTGGCGGGAGCGGGTGACTGGCGCTGCCCCTGCTTGTCGTTGGCCATCGTGGTTCCGCGGCTCTCGCCGACCCGCCGTCGGCACTGACCAGTCTAACCGAAAGCGCGAACGATCGAGACGATTGAACCTCTGCTGCGCTTGGCGGCACTCAGCGCAAAAGACCATAACGAGGTTCCCCGGCCATGCACCACTTCGAGCTCGTCACGTTCCGCGCGTTCGCCCGCGCCGCGTTTCGCCGCGGCGCCTTGCTGTCCGCCCTGGTCGCGCTGCTCGCGGCGGGCTGCGGCTCGGGCTCCGGGGGAAGCGGCGCGCCGCCGCCCCCGCCGAGCAGCCCGGGCGGCGGATCGAACGGCGGCGGCAACGGCGGCGGCAACCCGGCACTCGAGGCGACGTTCCAGTCGATTCAGGACAACGTCTTCACGCCGATCTGCACGGCCTGCCACGCCGGCGCTTCGGCGCCGCTCGGCCTGCGCCTCGACGAGGACAACAGCTACGGGCTGCTCGTCGGCGTCGCGAGCGTCCAGCAGCCGGACCTGCAACGCGTCGAGCCCGGCAATCCGGACGACAGCTATCTGATCCACAAGCTCGAGGGCACGGCCGCGGTGGGCGGGAGGATGCCGCTCAACGGCACGCCGCTGCCGCAGGCCGACATCGACGTGATCCGCCAGTGGATCACCGACGGCGCGCAGGACGCGACGCCCGCGGAGCCGCCCGCGGCACCGATCAAAGTCAGCTCGCTATCGCCGTTGCCCGACAGCACGATGACGGAGCTGCCCGCGAACGTGACGGCCATGTTCGATCGCGACCCGGACGCGGCAACGGTCAATGCCGAGACGTTTCTGCTCGAGCGCAGCGGCGGCGACGGCACGTTCGACGACGGCAACGAAGTCGCCGTCGCGGCCGCTTCGATCGACGTGCCGGCCGAGAATCCGCAGACGGCGGTGCTCGATCTCGCCGGCGTCGACTCCGTCGACGACGTGTACCGCGTCAGGCTTCTCGGCGCCGGCGCGTCGATGATCCTCGACCTCGACGCGAACGCGCTCGACGGTGAGTTCGCCGGCACGTTCCCGTCCGGCGACGGCACCGCCGGCGGCGACTTCGAGGCGACGTTCGTCGTGTCGAGCGTCGAGCCTACGCTGCTGTCGATTCAGGAGAACGTGTTCACGCCGATCTGCTCGGCGTGCCACAACGGCCCGGAGTCGGACGCGCTGCCGACCGGGCTCGACTTGAGCGATGCCGACGCCAGCTTCGCCAACCTGGTCTCGCGGCCGAGCGTGCAGGTCGCGGCACTAGACAGGGTCGAGCCGGGCAACCCCGACGACAGCTACCTGATCCACAAGCTGGAGGGGACGGCAGAAGTCGGCGAACGCATGCCTTTCGGCCAGCCGCCGCTGGAAGCCGCGACGATTGCCGCGATCCGGCAATGGATCGCGGACGGTGCGGCCGAGTAGCGGGGCGTTAGTCGTGAGGGCGACATGGTTCGCGGCCGCCGTATCGGTCGGCACCGCGCTGCTGTCGGCCGAGGCGGCGGCCGAGCCGTATCTCGCAGTCCGCACGGGCTTCAAATGCTCGATGTGCCACGTCAACCCGACGGGCGCCGGTATGCGCAACGCCTTCGGCACGGCCTGGGCGCGCAGCGAGCTGCCCCGCCGCATCGTCGGCGCCGACGCGGAAGACGGGGCGTGGACCAGCGAGGTGAACCGCTGGCTCGCCGTCGGCGGCAACGTGCGCAGCGGGCTCGCTTACGTGGACACGCCGGGCCGCGACGAGGAGGCGGAATTCGGCATCTCGCGTGCGAATCTGTATGCGGCGCTGCGCGCGATCCCGGGCCTGCTGACGGTCTACGTCGACGAGCAGGTCGCGCCGGGCGGCGCGACGGCGCGTGAAGCCTATGCGCTGCTGACTCCGTCGAACGGCCGCTTCACGGTCAAGGCCGGGAAATTCTTTCTGCCCTACGGCCTGCGCCTGGAAGACGACAGCGCGTTCATCCGCCAGATCACCGGCATCAACATGGACACGCCCGACCATGGCGTCGAGCTCGGCCTGGAGCTGCCGCGCTGGTCCACGCAGCTCGCGGTCACGAACGGCACGGCGGGCGGCGGCGACGACGATACGAACAAGCAGACGAGCCTGAAGGCGGCATTCGTGAATCGGCTGTGGCGGATCGGCGCGAGCTACAGCTACAACGGCGCGGCACTCGGTGACCGGGAAATGCAGGGCCTGTACGGGGGCCTGCGCACGGGCCCGATCTCGTGGCTGGCGGAGGTGGACTTCATCACCGACGATACGCCCGCGGGCGAGCGCGAGACGTACGTCAGCCTGCTCGAAGGCAACTGGCGCGCCGCCCATGGCCACAACCTGAAACTGAGCTACGAGTACTTCGACCCGGCCGACGACGTGGACGAGGACGAGCGCGAGCGCTACAGCCTGGTATGGGAGGCCGCACCGATGCAGATGCTGCAGGCGCGCTTCGGCATCCGCATCTACAACGGCGTGCCGCAGGAGCCCGCCTCCGATCGCGACGAGGTGTTCGCGGAGCTGCACCTGTTCTTCTGACGGCGGGCACCGACCCCGCCGTCAGAAGCGGTAGCGCAGCCCGACCCGCAGCGTCCGCGGCTCTTCGGCGCGGCTCATCCGGCAGTTCACGACGTCGCAGTCGATGTCCTCGGACGTCAGCCCCGGAGCGTCGAGGCCCGGCACGTACGCAGCGTAGTAGTACACGATGTCCTTGCCGTTCTCGTCGAGAGCATTCAGCAGCTCCCCGTAGAACGTCATGCGCCCGACCGTGTACGCCGCGCGCAGGTTCAGATGCGTTTCGCTGCCCGCTCGGCGCGAGTTGTCCGGCACCAGCGCATAGGGCCCGAGATAACGCAGACGCGCGCTGATCTCCCACGGGCCGGTCACGGCCGACATGCCGAGCTGCCCTGCGTGCTCGACGGCGCCGTCGATTCGGGCCCCCTCCGCGGGATCCGCGTAGCGGGCGCGGCTACCCGTATAGACGGCGTCGATGCCGAGCCAGTCGATCGGCCGCCAGAACGCGACCAGCTCGTAGCCGCGGCGCTCCGACGCGCCCGACGGCTCGACCGAGTTCGTATCGCCAACGAACACGAGCTCGCTGTCCAGATCGAGCCACCAGTAGGCGGCGGTAAGCTTCAGGTCGCCGACCTCGAACCGCGCCCCGGTCTCGTAGCCCGTGCCCCGCACGAGCCCCGGCACCGGCGCGATACGGTTCACGACGCCGCGAGCGTCGTTCGAATGAAAGCCCCTGCCCCAGTTGGCGTAGAGCTCGACGTCGTCGGAGACGGTGTAGGCAAGACCGACCTTCGGGGAGACCTGGCTGTCGCTCTGCTGCCCCTCGAAGCTCTGCGGCGCCCTGGCCGTCACGTCGAAGTCGTAAACGTCGCCCCGCAGCCCGGCCAGAACGCGCAGATTGTCCGTCGGCAGCCAGCTTGCCTCGGCATAGGCGCCGAGCGACGTCTCGACAATCGCGTTGCGCGCGATGTTCTCGACGAAC
>JAFGNC010000006.1 GCA_016927175.1 Gammaproteobacteria bacterium
GAAGCGCGGTGCGCCGGGTCGAGGTTCGCGAAGGCTCGATCGTGCGGCGCGTGACGTCGGTCCCGCCGACGCCGACGCGGGCCGCCCGAAGCTCAGATCACGCCGAAGGCGACCATCGCCTCCGCGACCCTCAGGAATCCGAGGATGTTGGAGCCGACCACATGGTTGCCGGGGCTCGCGAACTCCTCCGCGGTCTCATGGCAGTGGCGGTGAATGTCCTTCATGATCTCGTGCAGTCGCTGCTCCGTGTACTCGAACGTCCATGCGTCCCGGCTCGCGTTCTGCTGCATCTCCAGCGCCGACGTCGCGACGCCGCCAGCGTTCGCGGCCTTGCCGGGCCCGTAAGCGACGCCCGCCTCGAGCAGCGCGCGGACGCCGCCGGGCGTGGTCGGCATGTTCGCGCCCTCGCCGACCGCGATGCAGCCGTTCGCGATCAGTGCACGCGCCGAGGCTTCGTCGAGCTCGTTCTGCGTCGCGCAGGGGAGCGCGACCTCGCACGGGATGCTCCAGATGTTGCCGGCGGGCTGGTACGCCGCTTGCGGGTGCTCGTCGGCATATGCGCTGATGCGGCCGCGCTCGACTTCCTTGATCCGCTGGACCGTGTCGAGCCGTATGCCCCGCGGATCGTGAACGACGCCGTCCGAGTCGGAGCACGCGACGACCCTGGCGCCGAGCGCCTCGAGCTTCTCGATCGCGTAGATCGCGACGTTGCCGGAGCCGGACACGACGCAGGTCTTGCCCTCGATGGTTTCACCGCGCGCCTTCAGCATCTCTTCGACGAAATAAACGACGCCGTAACCGGTGGCCTCCTTGCGAACCAGCGAGCCGCCCCAGCTCGGGTTCTTGCCGGTCAAGACGCCGGACTCGTAGCGGTTCGTGATGCGCTTGTACTGGCCGAACAGATAGCCGATCTCCCGCGCGCCGACTCCGATGTCGCCGGCGGGCACGTCGGTGAACTCGCCGAGGTGCCGATACAGCTCCGTCATGAAGCTCTGACAGAATCTCATGACCTCGTCGTCCGAGCGCCCTCTGGGATCGAAATCGGCGCCGCCTTTCGCGCCGCCGATCGGCATTCCGGTGATCGCGTTCTTGAACACCTGCTCGAAGCCGAGGAACTTGACGATGCCGAGGTTCACCGACCGGTGGAACCGCAGGCCCCCCTTGTAAGGCCCGAGCGCGCTGTTGAAGCCGACCCGGAAGCCGCGATTGATGTGGACCTCGCCGCTGTCGTCCTGCCACGGGACGCGGAAGATGATCTGCCGCTCCGGCTCGCAGATCCGCTCGATGATCTTGTGCTCGGCGTAGTGGGGGTACTTACGCAGAACCGGGGCGAGGGTCTCGGCCACCTCGGTGACGGCCTGGTGAAACTCGCTTTCTCCCGGATTGCGCCTGATCACATCCTGGATGATGTTTTCGATCCTTGCGTCGATTTCGGCCACGGTCCCTGGCTCCTGTTGGACGTACTGACGTTCTGCAAACTCCCTGCCGCGGTGGCCGCCGGAGTCGCCTGCGGCTGCCGCGCCCGAAGGCGGCACGGACGGCGGGGGTGGGCGACGCGCAGGATAGCGTAAAGGGAGCGCTGCGGGGCGCGGCCGCCGGTGCGTTGCTAGGCCCCGCGCGATATGGGTTATCCTGTGGCGAGCGGCCGCGGGCGTACGCCTTCGGTCCCGCGTCCACTTGCCGTCTCCAGGTCGGAAAGCCGGGTGCTTTCCGGCATCCCGGATGCGGCGGATTCGAAGCTGACAGCCAAGGTAAGCACATGAAAATGATCTCCAAAAGAACCATCGCGACGGCTTTGGACTCGTCAGTCCGGCCTGTCGCCGCTTTGTGCGCGGCGGCGATCCTGAGCATCGGCACCGTGGCCGAGGCCCAGCCGCCGGGGCCTCCGGGGGAAACCTTCGAAGTCGTGACGTTCGTCGAGGGTCTGCGGAATCCGTGGAGCATGGCCTTCCTGCCGAACGGCGACATGCTGGTCACGGAGCGCGGCGGGCAGCTGCGCATCGTCAGGGACGGCAAGCTGCTGCCGGATCCGGTACCCGGCGTTCCGCCGGTCCGGGCCCTTGGGCAGGGCGGGCTCCAGGACGTCGTGCTGCATCCGGATTTCGAATCCAATCGGCTGATCTACCTGAGTTATGCGAAGCCCGGCGAGGATCCGATGCAGGGTACGACGGCACTGAGCCGCGCGCGCTTCGAGAACGACCGGCTCGTGGACGTCGAGGAGATCTTCGAGGCCGAAGCGTGGAACGACCGGCCGGGGCACTTCGGCGCCCGCATCGCGTTCGACGACGAAGGGCACCTGTTCATGTCGGTCGGCGACCGCATGGCCGGGCTGACCCAGCAGGGGATGGACCCGGACCTCGAGGGGCATCCGTCGCAGGATCTGTCGAGCCACCAGGGCTCGATCGTGCGGCTCAACGACGACGGCAGCGTCCCGGAAGACAACCCGTTCGTCGGCCGCGAAGGGGCGCTTCCGGAGATCTGGAGCTATGGGCATCGCAATCCGCAGGGGCTCGCTTTCCACCCCGAGACGGGCGTGCTGTGGTCGACCGAGCACGGTCCGCAGGGCGGCGACGAGCTGAACGTGATCCGCAAGGGCGCGAACTACGGCTGGCCGGTGATCGGTTACGGCGCGAACTACGGGAGCGGCACGAACTTCCACAGGGGCCGCGAGATGCAGGGCATGGAGCAGCCGGCGGCGTTCTGGGTCCCGTCTATCGGCATCTCCGGGCTCGCGTTCTACCAGGGGGATCAGTTTCCGAACTGGAGAGGCAATGCCTTCCTCGGCGGCATGTCGGGCAACTACCAGCGTCTGGTGCGTGTCTCGCTGAACGGCGAGACGGTCATCGGCCGCGAGCCGTTGCTGGTCGGCGAGTATCGGATCCGGGACGTGCGCGTCGGGCCGGACGGCTACGTCTACCTAGCGATCGACAACATCTTCGGGCAGCCGAGTCCGATCCTGCGGCTGGAGCCGACGGACGAGGAATGACCGCCGCACGCTGAAGCGCAGCCGCCGGCCTTCGGGCCGGCGGTTTCTTCTCCATGCCGGCCTTTCAGTGCCGTCCGCGCGGCGACACGGATCGTGCCGGGGCTGCTATACCGGCAATCGCGTGCCGAAGTGGAAGGAGCGTGCTTCGGAATGTGCTAGGTTGGAACGCTCCGCGTTCTGCTGTAGCATGCCCCGCGCTGCAATTCCTGAGTTCAGAGCCGCCGAAACATAACAAGCGCAGCTCGCTCTTCGTCGGCACCGGAGAAAGCTGTATCGGCCGCCGATCGATTCCGGAACGCGGGGCGTGAGCATTCGGTACGGCTGAGCGAGAGGGGCTGAAATCTCATGGGCGACTTCATTCAATGGCTCGAGGGTACCGCAATCGCGACGTTCGTTCGCGAATCGCCCTCGATCTTCGCTTACACGTCCGTATTGTCGCTGCACGCAATGGGGCTCGCCGTCGTCGTCGGCGTCGGAGCGGCGATCTCGCTGCGCCTGCTCGGTCTCGCCCGCGGCATCCCGCTGGCGCCGCTGTTGAAGCTCTACCCGCTGATGTGGATCGGGTTCACGGTGAACGCGCTGTCGGGCATCGCGCTGCTCGCCGCCAGCGCTTCGACGATGCTCGCCAGCGTGATATTTCTGATCAAGCTCGCGCTGATCGCGGTCGCGCTCGTGAATATGGAGTTGCTGAGGCACCGCATCGTCGTTGACGCCGCCACCGGCACCGATGTCGCGGCGCCGCAGACGCGCGGCTTCGCGATCGCTGCGCTCGTGCTGTGGGGGGCGGTCATCGTCGCCGGCCGCCTGACGGCGTACCCGAACTTCGTGTCCAGCCTTTTCGGATAGGAGGCCGCCCGTCATGCAATTCCTGTCGGACCTGCTGGCAAGCACTCAACTCGACGTATTCGTGAACGGCAACGACTGGGCGTGGCCGCTGTTCGAGATTTTTCACTTCGTCGGCATGGCGCTCCTGATCGGCACCGTCGGTCTGGTCGACCTGCGGGTGCTCGGAGTTGGGAAGGGCATCCCGATCGCCCAGCTCGAGCGGTTGATTCCGTGGGGCATCGCCGGCTTCATCATGAATGCGCTGACCGGCTTCGTCTTCATCGCGGGAAACCCCGTGGGCGGGCCGATGTATTACCTGTCGAACCTCGCGCTGCAGGTCAAGCTGTTGCTGATCCTGCTCGCAGGTATCAACCTGTTCATCTTCTACTTCGGCGGCATCGCGCGCGCCACGGCGGCCGCGCCCGCCGACGGGGATGCGCCGCCGTCGGCGAAAGTCATCGCCGGCGTGTCACTGGTGCTGTGGTTCGGCGTCATCTTCTTCGGACGCCTGATCATGTACAACGACACGCTGCTGTACGCGCTCGGCCTCTGATCAGACCGCTCCGGACAGGAACTCCCGGCAGGTCGCGACTGCGTCGTTCCGACCTTCAGTGCTCAGGTTCTCGCAGATCCGCTGCATCCGGCGGTGGATCGCGCGCAGCGCTTCGTCCCGTTCGTATGTCGCGCTCCATTCGCGCAGCGCCGCGTCGAGCGCAGCGAGCCGCGTCCGCGTTCGCCGGTAGAGCGTGTCCGGCGCTTCCAGCTCGCCGAGCACGGCGATCGCGGCGTCGGTAATCGCCGCGACGTCGTGCGGCCTCATCCGAACCAGGCCGCGGACGTAGTTCGTGCCCCACTGGAATCGCGTGGCCGCGCCGGCCGACTCGCGGTATGCGCGTTCGAGCCAGGCCACGGCGGCGTCCTCGCGCCCCAGCTGCTCGTCGAGCCACGCGAGATCCGCCATGTAATAGTAAGGCGTCGCCGCGTCCCGCATCGCCTCCTCGGCGACGGCATACGCGCGTTCGCTCCGCTCGAGGGTCACGAGCAGGTTCACGGCGGCGTTCACGACGGCGGGCTCCCCGGGCGTGCCGTCCGCCGCGGCGAGCGAGCTGTCGATGCGCTGAAGCGCCTCCGCGGCGAGCGCCTGCGGGATCCGGCCATCGCCGGACAGCACCTTGTGCGCTTCGATGCGGGCGCGGACGGCCGCGAGCCTGTCGCCTTCCGTGTAGCGCTCGTCCGCCGCCACGGCCCTCATCGCGGCCGACCATCGCTGCAGCAGCCGCGCGGAATCCGTCGGCCCGAGCTGCCTGGCGACGGCGAAGAAGTCCGTGTCGAGGTATTGCAGAGCGTCGGCGATCGACACGGCGAGCGACGGATCGGCGAGGATCCCGCGCACGTCGTCAACGAGCTGCGCAAGCAGCGGCGTCGCCGCCCGTCCGGCCTCGACGGCCTCGGCCTCGGCCTCGGCGGCGTAATGGGCTGCGACGGCGGTCAGCCTCGCCCGTTCGACACGGGCGTCGGCAGGGCAGCGGCCGGCTGCACCGGCAAGCGCGGCGGCGAGCCTGCCGCCTGCCGAGACCGAGTCGTCGAGACCCCAGCCGTTGAACGCGAGCCGCCGGCAATCGGCCGTCGGCAGCGGCCCGGATGTCATCGCCAGGGAAGCGAGAACATCCCGCAGCGGCCGCGTGTCGCTCAGGGCCAGATCGAGGACGTCGGTGTAGACGGTCAGATCCATGCCGCCGGCGATGCGCGCGAGCTCGCGGCGGTCCGCCGTCAGCACGAGCACCGTCGGGTAGCCGAACACGCCGAGCTCTTCTCCCCACCTCTGCGCGCCGGGATCGTCTCCGTCGAGATAGACCGGCACGAAAAGCTCGAGCTTGCTCCGGAAGTCGGCCCGCGAGAAAACGTGCGCCTTCAGATCGGCGCAGTACGGACACCACACGGCGCCCCAGTACAGAAAGACCGGCTTGTCCTCGGCACGCGCCGCGTCGAAGGCGGCCTCGACGCCGCCGTCGAACCACTCGATGCCGGCCGGCCGCTCCTCGGGGCCGCCGCCCGCGGCGACACGCGTCAACGAGACCGTGAGCAGCAACAGGACGGCGGCGATCGTTTGCTTCATCAGCGTTCGACTCCAAACAGCGAGCGTTCTTCCCTATTCTAGCCGCCGCGCGGCTCCGCCGCCGTGGCACGGAACCTGCAGCGCGCCCGGCGGTCGCGCCCGTCTTCCATCCGCCCGCGCCGGCGGCGCGGGACGGGCTCTGCAGATGAGCTAGAATGACGGGCAAGACCACCCAATCCACTCCGCAGCTTCAGTTCGAGGAATATCGTGAGCACGTTCGACGAACAACTTGAGAAGATCCGAACCGAGAAAGGGTTCATCGCTGCCCTCGACCAGAGCGGCGGCAGCACACCGAAGGCACTGCGCCTGTACGGCATCAACGAGGACGCGTGGTCCAACGACGAGGAGATGTTCACGGTCGTGCACCAGATGCGGACGCGCATCGTCACGAGCCCGAGCTTCGACGGCGACCGCATTCTCGGAGCCATTCTGTTCGAGAACACGATGGACCGCGACATCGAAGGTCAGCCGACGCCGGATTACCTGTGGAAGCAAAAGCGCGTCGTTCCCTTCCTCAAGGTGGACAAGGGCCTTGCGGAGGAGAAAGACGGCGTCCAGCTGATGAAGCCGATACCGGACCTCGATGCGCTGCTCGACAAGGCCGGGCGCAAGAACGTCTTCGGCACGAAGATGCGCTCCGTCATCAAGCACGCGAACAAAGCGGGCATCGCGGCGATCGTCAGGCAGCAGTTCGAGATCGGGCGGCAGATCCTGGCCAAAGGGCTCGTGCCGATCATCGAGCCGGAGGTGGATATCCATTGCCCGGACAAGGCCGAGGCGGAGAAACTGCTGAAAGCGGAAATACTGCGCGAGCTGAACGAGCTCGAAGCGGACCAGCGCGTCATGCTGAAGCTGACGCTGCCCGACGAGGACAACTTCTACGCCGACTGCATCGCGCACCCGAACGTCCTGAAGGTCGTAGCCCTGTCCGGAGGCTACACGCGCGACGAAGCCAACCAGCGGCTGGCGCGCAACAATGGCATGGTCGCGAGCTTCTCCCGCGCTCTGGCCGAGGGGCTGACGGCGCAGCAGTCGGACAAGGAATTCGATGCCGCCCTGAACGAATCCATCGGCAGCATCTACAAAGCATCCTGCACCTAGGGCGAGGTGCAGGCGCGGCGTCGCCGATGGCGCCGCGCGGGTGCCGGACCTGGATCCCGTGGTCTGAAGGACCGCCGGGGACTTGGAACGTCCGAGGCAGGTCCGGCACGTGGCGCGCGTCTTCGTCAGTTGCTGCCGCGATATCGGCCGACGTATGCCGCCTTCGCGACCACCTTGCCCTGCATCGCCTCGAGCAGCTCCGCGCGCCCGGCCGTCGGCTCCAGGTCGAGCGTCGCATCGAGCGCATAGATCTCGAACACATAATGGTGGTAACGGGGCCCCGGAGGGGCGCCGGGGCCGAAGTAGGCGTTCTGGCCGGCGATGTTTCGGCCCTGCACGGCACCGTCGGGCAGCCCGCC
>JAFGNC010000418.1 GCA_016927175.1 Gammaproteobacteria bacterium
AAGCGGATCTGCGGTGCGATATAGCCTTCGACGCGGCAATAGGGCAGCTTGCCGCTCTGCGTCACGACCGTCGCAGAGGTCAGATGCGTCAGGTCGGCGGCCGTGAACACGGCGTCGACCTCGAGCAGCTCGCTGCACTGCATGACGGCCCCGACCTCGGCGAGCTCGAGCGCAGGCGCCGACGCCGCGGGCGCTTCGAGCGCCTGCGCGGCGAGCCGCTCCGCGGCCGTGATCCCGGCGAGCAGCGCGAGGCCCGCGAGCGCCGCGACGCGCGGGCCGCGCCCGAGGCTTGCGGCGACACAGCCACGCTCCCGGCCCGCGGCGACGGCGGCGCGCTCCCGGCCCGCGGCGACGGCGGCGCGCCCCCGGCCCGCGGCGACGAAGCCGCGCCCCCGGCCGGTCAGACGCCGCGCCATGCCGTTCTCCGTGCTCGATTCGTCATCGTCGTTCTCCTGTCGAAGGTTGCGCCAGTATAGGCAATCCCCGGCGCCGACCCGGCGGGCGGCGTCAGCACGGCGCATCTGCGGTTTCCGTATTACCTGCTGATCTTCTACGTGCGGGCTCTCGCGCTGCGCGGCGCCGAGCGAAGGCTCGACCGGCAGCGGCGGCCGGCCGCATTCGCCGATCGGCTCGTCGCGTACCACTGGTTCGTGCGCTACACGTGGGCCGGCGCGGTGCTGAGCGGCCGCCGTCACCCTCGCACCGGCACGTCTCCGCCGCAGGGGACGGTGGCCGCGCCGGGGTGAAGCCGGGAGGGCGGCGCGCGCCCGTACGTAACTCAGCCTTTCCGGACCTCCGCGGTCATCTCGGTCTCGGAAGTCAGCGAGGCCGTGACGAGGCAATGCTTCTTCGCGTTCTCGAGGACCTCGCGAGCCTGGTTCTCGTCCGCACCGCCGGCGACCGTCAACACCGCGTCGAGCCTGAATTTCGTGAATTTCAGGCCCTCCCGGGTCTTGTCCACCTCGCCGCTGCAGTCGACCTCGAGGTTCGTCCACTCGAGCTTGCGCGCGCGAGCCAGCGCGCGGAAAGTCAGGATCAGGCAGCTCGCGACGGCGCCCGTCAGCAGCGTCTCGGGCGACCAGTAGCCCGCGGGACCGCCGAACTCGGGCGGCGCCGTCGTCGCGAGCGTGGGCAGGCCGTTGCTGTCGACGGGCAGCTCGCCGTCGGGCCCGCCTGACGTCGCGACTTTGTACTGATGCGGAAAGGAAGCCATCGGTTCGCTCCTCGGGTTCAGTGATCGGTTGAGCCGTCGGACCGGCACTGCCCCGACTGCTGAACCCGGGTTCAGTGGTCGGTCCGGTGGTCGTCGAGACTCATGATACCGCTGCGCCTGGCTGCGCGGCGGCCGGGTTTTTTCGCTGCGGACGGCAGCCGTTGTCTATCGGGACCCGCGCCGATCGACCAACGGGATGACGGCAACGTTTCGAACGACGGAGGAACGACAAATGAAAACGGCTCACCCCTACCTGAATTTCAAGGGCAACACGGAACAGGCGTTCGAGTTCTACAAGTCGGTATTCGGCGGCGAGTTCGCGATGCTGGTGCGCTTCGGGGACTTCGGCGAAGACGCGATGGGCGTTGCGGAAAACGACCGGAACAGGATCGCTCACGTCTCACTGCCGCTCGGCGATGCGATGCTGATGGGCAGTGACGTCGTCGGCTCGTACGGCGAATCGTTCAACGCCGGCAACAATTTCTACGTCAGCCTGACGGCAGACAGCGCCGAGGAAGCGGAGCGGGTCTTCGACGCCCTTGCCGCCGGTGGCCAGGTCGAGATGCCGCTCCAGCAGACGGAGTGGGCGGAGAAGTACGGCATCTGCGTCGACAGGTTCGGCGTTCGGTGGATGATGGGCTTTCAGGGCGACGTGCAGTTCGGCTAGGGATGCACTGGTCCCGTGGCGGCGCGCTGCGGCGTCGAACATCCCGTCCCCCACGGGACCTGTGCCGCGCTTCGCTACTGCTGCGGGGGCAGCACGGATTCGAAGTCGAACTCCAGATCCTCCTCCGTGACCTGCGGCGGCACGTAGGGGCGGGCGAACCGCGCGTGGCAGGCGTCGCATGACGCGCGCAGGCTGCGCCCGGCGGTCCGCAGCGCCTCGTCGCCGTCCGCGTCGGCCATCGCCGCCGCGGCGCTCTCGGAGGCCTCGGCGAGCGTCAGGAAAGCGTCGAAGTCCTGCCAGATCTCCGGCAGCGCGCGCGTCGCGGGCTCGCGCACGTCCGGCTCGTAGAGATTCGTTTTGGCCGGGAACAGGTGCGGGAACGCGAGCAGCATCGCTTCCATCGCCGCCCCGGCCGACCTGACCGCCTCCGGGTCCGCCGGCTCGCCGGCCGCGAAGCGGTCGACCGGTATCATCTGCCGCTCGACCTCGATCATCAGCACGCGGCGCGCTTCGATGATCTCTTCCGGATCCGTCGTGCCGGGGCGCGGATCCCCGCTCGGACCTCGATCCTGCGCCAGCACCCAGCCTCCGAGCACGGCGGCGGCGAGCGCGACGACGCCGATCCAGGTCCGTTTCATGCAGCACGCTCCTCTGTCGCGGGACGTCGGGCACCCGCAACGAGATAGTGCGCTGAAGGGATCGCTGCTGCAACGTACCGAGGCGGTCGCCGCGCGTTCCCCGATCGCGCTTCGCCGCTGCATTCAGTTTCGTTTCATCTTGGGGTTGGATACTGTTCCGGGTCAGAGAGCTTTCGGAGAGACGCCATGCTGAGACGACTCGTTGGCATCGCGGCCGCGACCGCGCTCCTCGGCTGCTCGAGCAGCACGCACATCCGCGCATCCGACCCGGACGCCCGCATCTACGTGAACGGCGAATACGTCGGCACCGGCGACGGGCACTACTCCGATCGCAAGCCCGCATTCACGAAACAGAAAGTCACGCTGCGCAAGGAGGGGTGTGAGGCGGACGTCTACAGCTTCCGCCGCAACGAGCGGCCCGACATCGGCGCGATCGTCGGCGCTTACTATCTGGTGCTGCCGGCGCTGTGGTTCCTGCAGTACAAGAACCACCACGCGTACGAGTTCGAGTGCCGGCAGACGCAGAACGGCTGATCGTAACGACGTCCGGCGCGAATGATGCGGACGGCGCGTACCCGCGCCGCCCGCCTTCCGCTACGGCCTTGCCTCGTAGATCAGATTGAACGGCGTCGCGAGCGCCCTGCGGAACCGCGTGAAGCCTGCGCCGGTCACGACCGCTCGCATCCGGCCTTCGCCGGCCTGCGCGCCGAGCGCGAGGCCCACCTCCTGCGCGAGCGAGCACGGCGTGCAGATCAGCGTCGACGCCGCATAGAACGCGCGGCCGACCGGCGTCAGATTCTCCTCCACCCGATCTCCGGCGTAGGGCTCGACGATCATCCAGCTCCCGTCGGGCGCGAGCGTCCCGAGCACGTGACGCGATGCGCCGGCCGGATCGCCCATGTCGTGCAGCGCGTCGAACACCGTGACGAGATCGTAGTTCCCGCCCGGAAAGTCCTTTGCGCCCGCGACCTCGAAGCGGCAGCGGTCGCCGACGCCGGCGCGCTTCGCCCGCGCGTTCGCCTGCGCGATCGACTCCTCGTGATAGTCGAAGCCGATGAACTCCGACTCCGGGAACGCCTGCGCCATCAGGATCGTGGATGCGCCGTGTCCGCAGCCGACGTCGGCGACGCGCGCGCCGGCTTCAAGCTTCGCCTCGACGCCATCGAGCGACGGGATCCACTGCTGCACCAGCTGGCCCACGTAGGACGAGCGGTAGAAGCGCTCGACGCCGTGAAACACGCCGTGATCGTGCTCGTGCCAGCCGATACCCTCGCCGGTGCGAAACGCCTCGGTCAGGCGGTCCAGCACCCGGCCGGCCGAGACGGCCGTCTGATATCCCCCGACCGCGAACGCCGGGCTGTCCTCGTCGGCGAATACCGCCGCCTGCTCCGGCGTCATGAAGTAGCGGCCGGACTGCGCGTCGTAGCTCACGTAGAACGACGCCGCCTGCGCGTTCAGCCACTCGCGCACGTAGCGCTCGTGCGTGCCGGTGCGCTTCGCGAGCTCGGCCGACGTCACCGGCTCGCCCTCGGCGAGCGCGCGGTACAGGCCGAGCCGGTCGCCGATCAGAACCAGGTGCGCGACCGAGGCGCCGCCGAAGTCGACGATGACGCGGCCGAGGAGCTCGTGCAGCTCTCGCTCGTCGATCTCGGGAACGGGGGTCGGAGCCGCCTGCTGTGTGCGGGTTACCATGACTGAGATCCTCCTGCGGGTTGAACGGCGGCAATTCTGCGCGCAGTATTGGCGCCTCGACTTTGCAGGGCGGCGCCCGCGCTTGCCCGATCGGCCGGGCGGCGGAGCTCGATTGATCGAGCGGCCGCGAAACTTGACGCATCGGCCACAACGACGACCGCACGCGAGAAATGGACGCTTTATCCGAGCTGCTGCGCGCCGTGAAGCTGTCCGGCGCCATGTTCTACGTGGCCGAGTGCTCGAAGCCGTGGCGCGTGATGGCTCCGTCCGCACACAAGCTCGGCCGCTACGTCGCGCCGAACGCGAGCCATGTCATCGAGTTCCATCTGGCGACGAAGGGCGCGGGCTACGTCCGCGTAGGCGACGAGACGACGCCGTTCGCCGCGGGGGATCTGTTCATGATTCCGCACGGCGATCCGCACGAGATGGGCAACGGCCTCGGGGCCGAGCTGACCGATGCCTCGAAGGGCCTGCCGCGGCTGCTGAGCGGCGGGCTGGCGTGTGCGCGGTTCGGCGGGGGCGGCGAGGAGACGCGGCTCGTCTGCGGATACCTCGCCTGCGAGGCGGGCCTGATCCGGCCGCTGCTCGCGGGGCTGCCGCGCATCGTGCGGGTGCACCTGCGCAACGACAGCGCGGGAGAGTGGCTCGAGAACTCGATCGTGCACGCGGTAGAGCGCGCGTCCGCGTCGGCGCCGGGCAGCGGCGTGATCCTCGCGCGGCTTGCGGAAGT
>JAFGNC010000419.1 GCA_016927175.1 Gammaproteobacteria bacterium
CGCCGCATCCCGTCCTGATACAGCACCTCCACCGCCGCATCGATCGCCTTCTTGACGATCTCCCCGACCTCCGGCGGCAGCTTCGCGTGGATGATCAGCGATCCGTCCTCGTCGTAGCGGTAGTGCACGTGCCGCGCCCGGGCCCGCGCCTCCGCCTGCTCGGCCTCCTCCAGCCGCTCGAAGCGCCGGTAGCTTCGCACCAGCCGCTCCAGGTGCTGCGCCGTGCCGAACTGCGCCACCGTCACGAGCGCGTCCTCGTTCTCGGGCGTCGCCACCCGCGTCAGCGCCCGTACCTTCGAGTAGCTCAGCTCCCCGCGCGCGAACAGCTCCCGCGTCTTCGGCAGCGTCTCCAGCGCCCGCGCGACCCGCACCCGCTCGCTGGCCGCGACCCGATCGAAGCCGCACTGCCAGCCGAGCCACTGCGCGCAGCTCGCAACGCCGTGCCACCATTCCCAGTGCCGGTCCCGGTCGAACTCCGCGACCAGCTCCAGGAAGCGGTACTCGCCCGCGTTCAGGTGGCCGCACAGCTCGATGATCTCGCGCTCGAGCTCCTCGGCGCGGCGCTTGTTCGGCGGTGCAGCTCCAGTCACGGAGGGATCGTCTGCGGGCACTTCCCGTTCGCTCATTGGCTATTTGATCAGACTGTTTTTATATACAGCGACTATGGCAGACTAATCCTCACAAGTCAAGGAATTGAAAGCGATCGAGCTCCCCATAAATGAAGCTTGCTTCAGCGTGGATCCGACAGCCATCGTGCACTCTGGAACCACCTTCCCTTCCGCCTCTCGGGACTACCAGCGGTATCGGCCGGCGAGCGAGAAGCCGCAACCACAGACGCAAAACTCGCCCCCCCACTCCCATGAAACGTAGACGACTGCGAAACGCTTTTGTCTATAATGCGCAGTCCCGTGGTGATGTAGCTCAGGTGGTTAGAGCGGCGGATTCATAACCCGCAGGTCGGTGGTTCAAGTCCACCCATCACCACCAACCACAATGTGTCCGTTCCGGGGCACCCCCATCGCTCAATCGACCCGCAGCGTAACGGCCGGTGCAACCTGCGCGGCCCGCCGTGCCGGCACCCACGAAGCCAGCACCGCCACCGTCAGAAGCAATCCTGTGACGACCGCATAGGTTGCGGGGTCGACAGGGCTTACGCCGAACAGGAGCGTCTCGAGGACCTGCGTCGACGCGGCCGCCCCGAGCAGCCCGAGCGCGACGCCGACTCCAGTCAAAAGGACCCCCTGCCGGACGACCATCGCAAGCACGCGGCCAGGCGTCGCACCGAGCGCCGAGCGCAGACCGATCTCCCTCGTTCGCTCCGCTACGCTGCCGGCCACGACGCCGTACAGGCCGAGCGCGGCGAGCACGACGGCCGCGCAGGCGAACAGCCCGAGGACCGTCAGTGCGAACGTCCGCCGCGACTCGGACAGGGACGACAGTTCGCTCATCGTCGCGATTCGCGTGATCGGCAACGCCGGATCGACGGACCAGATGGCCTCCTTGATCGCAGGCGACAGGTAGAGCGGATCGCCCTCGGCACGGACTACCAGGGACTGCACGTCGTCCACCCACGCCCACGCGTCTGGTCGCGATACTGCAGCGGCGCCCACACGTCGGCTGTCGGAGACAGGGCATTGTCGAAGGCCTCCGGCATCACGCCGATCACGGTGTACGTCCCGACGCCGGTGACTTCATCCCGATTTCGCGACGACGCCCCACGGCGAGCCACCGCCGGGAATTTGTGTGATCATGGCTCCGCCTCGCCGCCCGCACCAGGCGGCGCGGGAAATCCGGAGAGACGATCCGAAGAAGCGTAGTCGGAAGGAGCGCAGATGCAGCGAACGACGAGAACCCGCGCAGCGGGCAGGACAGCCGCGACGATCGCCGCCCTGGCCGGGGCGCAGGCCGCCGCGCAGACGGATGGCCTCGAGCGGATCTGCGGCGACTGCGTCTTCGAGAAGTTCGCGAGCTGCGGCGGGTTTCTGGAAGGGGCGACGGTCGATGCGGAAGGGACGCTGTGGGTCGTGGACCTGCTGTCCGGCAACCTGCTCAGCGTCGACGACGGCGGCCGGTGCGACGCGCGCGCGAACACCGGCGGGCAGCCCAACGGTGCAAAATTCCACCGCGACGGGCGGCTGTTCGTCGCCGACAAGACCCTCGGCATCGTCGCTTACGACCCTTCCAGCGACGAAATCACGACGATCGCCGATACCTATCGCGCCGAGCGGCTGCGCGGCACCAACGACCTCGTGTTCGATGCGGAGGGCGGCCTGTATTTCACGGAACCCTACGGCTCGAGCGCGACGAATCCGACGGGCCGCGTGTTCTATCTTCCGCCCGGCGAGAACGCCTCGCCCGTCCTCGCCGCGGACGGCCTGGCCTTTCCGAACGGCGTCGCGCTGTCGCCGGACGGCGGCAACATCTTCGTCGGCGAGTATGCGAAGAAGCACCTGCTGTCTGCGCCCGCGGTGGGCTCACCGGACGTGTTCGACATTGCGTACGTGTTCGCGCGCACCGTCGGAGGCGTGGGCCCGGACGGCATGGCGCTCGACGAAGATGGCAACATCTACGTCGCGATCTTCCAGGGAGGGGCCGTGGACGTCATCGCCCCGGACGGCCGCCCCCGCGGCACGCTGATGCTGCCGGATGACGCCGGCACGTTCGTGACGAACCTGGCCTTCCACGAAGGCTGGCTGTACGTGACGGAAGCGTCGGTCGGCGAGATCTGGCGCGTGCGGGTCTCGAGCGCGGGACTGCCCCTGTTCCACCAGACGGAGTAGCCGCAGCGCCTGCCGGTCCCGGCGGCCGCGCCGGCACATTCGATGACGTGAGGCGCGCGAGCGGCTCCCGCGCTCAAAACAGAATCGCGTATAGAAGCCACAGAGCGCCGATGATCGCGCAGTTGAGCGCGACCCACAGCAGCACGACCGTCACCGGCCCGAAGACGAACCGCCTCGAGAAGACGGCTCTGATGAAGCGTCCCAAGCGCGAGAGCGGCACCGAAGACGGTCGGCGCGCTCCCCCCTCTGCATTTGGCGAAGCACACAAAGTCTGTAGCTCATCGCGGTCTTCGGCACGTCTCCGCCCGCTCGCATTGCGACGAGGCGGTGCCGGTCCCTGTCGAGCGGCTTTCGGAGCCGCGCCGTATCCAAACGCCCGCTCTCTGATTCGATAGTTGCTGAGACAAACAACCCGATTCGCGTGATCATACGTGGTCGCGACATCCAAGTCGAACGTGCTCGGAAACGCTTGCAGCGATGACTGTTCGATGACCAGCCGCCGCTGCTCCGGCGTGATTTCTGCGCTCGTTCGCTGACGTTTTCGCTCGCGCGGCTACGATCGCTCGACGCGCTGCTGTCGCTCGAATCCTCGGTCGAATCCACGTGTCGAGTACTCGTGTCGGATACTCGTGTCGAATCCTCGTGTCGAATCCACGTGTCGAATCCTCGTGTCGAATCCTCGCGATCCTCGGATCGCTGCGTCGGCGGACCGGGACCGCCGCTCCCGGCGGCATAGGCCGCCCGTGACACTCGTCACCTCGAGCTGTGCACTCCGCCGATTCCGCGGCGCGCGAGCGGCGCGAAGGCCGCGCGAGGGCCGCGCGGCATGCAAGGAGGGTACCAACGAGAGTCCTTGCTCGATCACAAATTATCGCTGGCAAGCTGTCGAGAACTTGCTAGATTATGTTCAACCGGGGCAGGGCGAGTCTGGGGCATCTGCCTCCGGTGGAGACCAGAGCAAAGCTTCAGCGGACGGTTCCGCTCACACGCAGAGGTCAACGTAGGCAAAACCCTACGGCAGCCGAGTTCCCTCGAGAGGTGCGCCCTGATGGGCGTGAAGTCAGGTCCAACAAAAAACCCACGTAGCAGAAAAACCCATCGCTACGGAGTCTGTCGGC
>JAFGNC010000060.1 GCA_016927175.1 Gammaproteobacteria bacterium
CAGGGCTGGAATTTCCTGTATCCGTACATCCTGTCGACGAACAATCACAAGGACGTGCAGACGATCGAGAGCTGGGCCGTGTTCGTGCACGGCACGTATCAGCTTAACGACAGGCTGAGCCTGACGGCCGGCGTCCGTTACACGGACGATCAGAAGGACGTCAACATCTTCCGGCAGAACTTCGTCACCGGCGACGTGATCATCCCGAACACCGGCGTCAGCGTCGAGGCCGAGGAGGTGTCACCGAAGCTCGGGCTCTCGTGGCAGCTCAGAGACGATCTGATGACCTACGTGCAGTGGGCGACGGGATTCCGCGGCGGCGGCTTCGGCCCGCGGCCCGCGAATCCGCTGCAGGTGGCGGCGTTCGACGTCGAGGAGCAGGAGACGCTCGAGGCCGGCGTCAAGACGGACCTCGCCGGCGGCCGGCTGCGCCTGAACAGCGCCGTTTTCTATAGCGAGTACACGAATCAGCAGAGCCCGTCGCAGGAGTTCGACGCGTCCGGAGCGATCTGGTTCAGGACCGTCAACACGGGCAAGTCCGAGTTCTACGGCGCCGAGGTCGAGGTGCTCGCGAACCCGCTGGAGGCGCTGCAGGTCGACGCCTCGGTCGGGTACGTCCATCACGAGCGGGTAGACCCCGGCAGGTCCACGCTGTGCCGCTACCGCCCGGACGGGAGCCTTTGCCCTGCGCCGCGCACGCCGGAATGGACCGCGGCGGTCGGCACGACGTACGACTGGAACCTCGGCAACGGCAGCACGATCAGCCTGCGCGGCGACCTGACGTACCAGTCGAAGATGTTCTTCTCGACCGATCCGATCAACGGCTTTCAGGACGACCTGACGCTGCTGAACGCGCGGCTGACGTGGATCTCTTCCGATCAGGCGTGGTCGGCCGCGCTGTTCGGCACCAACCTGACGGACGAGGTGTACTTCCACGGCAAGCTGTCGCTCGTCACCGTGCTCGGCCGCGAGCAGGGCAACGTCGCGGCGCCGCGGGAGTGGGGGCTGACGGTCAAGCGCTCGTTCTGAATGGGTCGCGGCCGATACTCGGGGCCGGTTCTATTGGAACCGGCCCCGAGGGCGGCTCGTCTCGCCGCTGCGGCCGAAGTCAGTCCGTCTCGCAGGTGACGACGTTCTCCGGGCAGTCCGTCTGCGTCAGCGGGTTCGACCTGATGAAGTCGAGGATCGCCGGCCAGCGCTGCTCCGACGTGCCCGCGTAGGTGTTGCGGTCCCAGAAAAGATGCGTGACGCGCTGCACGTCGTTCGCCCATCGATGGATCTCGTACGGCGTGTAGCCGCCGTCGGGCCCCACGGCATCGAGCCCGAGCTCTGACGTCTCGACGCTGTACACGAGCGGCATCCTCCCCCGGAAGTCCGTGCCGCCGAGCTCTCCCCGGATCGCGAGGTCCGCCCACATGTCGCAGTCGGGGCAGACGTCCATGTTGCCGACCGCTCCGCCGATCGCGTGCACGTGCTCGATGTGGCGCACCGTCTCCGTCTGGGAGGCGACCCAGCTCGCGGGCGACACGACCACGGATCGCTCGAACGCGGCGACGGCTTCGGTCATCAGCCGGTCGAGCTGCTCCCGGTAGCCCTGGTTGCTGTAATCGGCCGGAGGGGGCGTGCCGCCCCAGGCGAGCGGAATCTCGCGCAGCACAACGATGCCTTCGAAGTACGGCTCGTCGTCGAGGGCCGCGGCATAAGCCTTCAGCATGTCGATGTACCAGCCCATGACGGTTTCGTCCCACCTGCGCCACATGCAGCCCTTGTTGGTCTGGAACGTTCCGCCGAGGTCCGTCACGTACTTCGGGATCATCGAGGTCGCCGGGCAATCGTCGAGGTACCCGGAGTCCATCATGCGGATGAACATCCGCTTCGGCACGGCGAGGCTCTCGAGCTTCGCGAGCTCGGCCCTGACCAGCTGTATGCCTGCGGCGTAGTCGCCCCGCGCAGGCTCGAGCTGCACCCACGGCATCGGCACGACCACGCCTTCCAGGTGCGTTTCGTCAGCGATGGCGTCGTACTGAGGGAAGCGGTTCTCCTGCTGCAGGTGGGCGGAGCCGCGCAGGATCTGCATGTAGTGGCCGGGATGCCATTTGGTGGCGGGTGCTGAAGGTGCCGTCTTCGGCTTTCCCGTTCTGAGGCACTCGTCAGCCAACAGATCGTGTTTTGCGCATATCGACCCGGGCGGCCTCGGCACTGCTCCGCGCGCCGAGAAGGTCGACAAAGCGACACATGACATAATCCCTGCTGCAAGAAGACTTTTCCTGGTAATTTTCCACGCCATTCCTTTCGAATCCCGTTTGTTCTGCTGCACACGCCGTAGCGCTCGGCCGGTGCCGGCGTGAGCCGTGATCGCCGCGGCCAGCGGGCGCCGCGCTCCCTGCAGCAAGCTGCTCGGCATGCCGCGATCTTTGCCGCGATCCGCCAAACCAGTTTGCTGCTACACGCAAAGTAACGCCCGGGCTTACCCTGTTCCGTGACACGAGTTCTCGTTTGCCGAAAGACGGCGAAAAGTATTCGCAAACGCGCGCGGCGCTTGCCTCGCAGACGAGTGCGGGGAGACTTCGTGGACGCCGGAGTGGGCGGCGTTTCGGGGAGGCACGGGATTATGTCGTGTGCCGGTCGCGTAACACGTTGCCGCGCGCGTCAGCCCGACTTCGTGGGATCGCGTGCTGGAGAATCAAAAGCGGCGGCCGCGGCATCGGCTTTCCTCCTCCACGGCGGGATGCCATTATCCCCGGATCCCTGGTTCTACTGCTGACTCGGGTTTTTTTGCCTCGACGCAAACTCGTGGACACCGAAACGGCAATGCGCATGGCGCAGCACGGGGGGTCGGAAATCGGCTACCACGGCGACGACGGCTGGCCTCTTTTCGCCGTCGAGCTGGGTGCGCGCGAACGCCCGACGGTCGTGCTGATGCACGGCGGGGGGCCGGACCATCGCAGTCTGCTGCCCCTGGCGCGAAATCTCGCGGACGGCTATCACGTGGTTCTGCCGGATGTGCGCGGCTACGGACGCTCGGTGTGCCCGGATCCGTCCCGGCACACGTGGTCCCGCTATGCCGAAGACGTGATTGCGCTGCTCGATCATCTGGGCGTCCAACGTGCCTTCGTCGGCGGCGCGGGGCTGGGCTCGACGATCGCGTTGCGCGTGGCGGCTGGATACCCACATAGGCTACACGGTGCCGTGCTGATCAGCATCGAGGACATCGAGGACGACGAGCGTAAGCAGGAAGAGATCGCCTTCATGGACGCCTTCGCTGAGCGGGTGCGCACACAAGGAATAGAGGCCGCGTGGGCACCGATTCTGCCGGAGCTTGCGCCGGTGATCGGGGCGATGGTGCGCGAGGCGATCCCGCGCATGGACCCTGCCAGCATCGCCGCCGCGGCGGCAATCGGCCGCGACCGCTCGTTCCGCTCGGTCGAGGAACTCGCGAGCGTAGAAGTGCCGACACTGATCTTTCGTGGCATGGACGCGCGGCACCCGCCAGCGCTGGCGGAAAATCTGGCGCGCACGCTGTCGCGCGGCGTGCTGGCCGAGGTAGGCATGAGCTCGCAGATCGACACGATCGAGGCGTTCGGGGCCGCGTTCGCGCCTTCTATCCGCGCGTTCGCCGATCTCTGGTCAGCGCATGGATCGTCGCCCTCCACCCATGCGTCGTAGCGAAGGCTCGGATCATGACAAGACGAAAAAGATCCGGAACGACACCTGCTTCCTGACTTCGCGGGATGCCGGCGGAACCCGGCGGGGCGCCAAGACGCCCTGCGCTAACTAATTCGTAGCCCTCGTGTTAACGGCGAGGGCACGCCGCCGCCGGCAATGGACATCTTCCGGCTGCCCTCGCAAGAAACGGACTCAAACGGTGTGGCTGTCGCCGGGCTTCAGCAGAACGTATGTCGGCGGGACTCTGCAGATACTTGGAGCGGGTGATGGGAATCGAACCCACGTCATCAGCTTGGGAAGCTGAGGTTCTACCATTGAACTACACCCGCCGATCGGAGACCGGGGCCCGTTGCGCTCGCAGGGGCAGGTTCGATTCTAAGCCAACGACCGGCGGCCTGAGAAGGTGCTTGGGAGCCGCTGCCGGTGCGCCGGGCTCTGTCGGGGCGGGACCACCGCCTGGCGCCTCCCGGCGGAAAAGGGCCCTGACCCCCTTTAGAGCGGAAAAGGGCCCTGACCCCTTTAGCGGCTCCAGCGCTTGGCGGCCGGGCCCCTTACCGGCCGCCGCCCTGCGCGCGGGTCACCGGGCGTGCCACCACTCGCGCAGCGTCGTGCACAGCCCGCCGTCGTCGAACTCCAGCAGAAAGACGCCGTTCAGCTCGACGCTTCCGCCGGTCGATTCGAGCCTGAACTTCGCGGACCATTTCGCGACGCCCGTGCCGTCGGCGACACCCACTGTCTCGTGGGAGAACGCGATGTCCCGCTGATCCGCCGTGACTTGCGACCAGTACTGCCTGATACCATCGTGACCGCGAAACGGGTCCGAATAGGGCGTCTCGTAGTAAAGCGCATCGCCGGTGAACAGCCGGCAGACGCCTTCGGCATCGCGCTTCTCCCACGCTTCGCCATACGCGGCGAGCCATCGTTCGAGAGCATCAGCATTCATTCCAGGATACCTCCCGTCCGAGCGAGTGCACCGGACTCTCAGCGATTTACGTTCAGAATTCCTTCGTGAAATCGATCCCCCAGCGGCGCGGCTTTGCGGGGAACAGGAATCCTCCCGGCGAGAATTCCGTGTTGTAGCGGACGTCGTTGGAGTTGCGCTGCCAGCCGATCAGCGACCAGCTCTCGCCGCGCACCCCCAGACGCCAGTCGAGCAGGTTGACCGGATCCCGGACCGTATAGTTGACCGGCTCCCAGTAAGTGTCACCGATCCGCTGATAATCCGCACGCACGAACAGCTCGAGGCCCGAGCCGCCGATCGGGCGAACGTACTGCGCACCGACGTTCAGCGTGTTCTCGCTGACGAGGGGCGCTTCCTTGCCGATGTGCGCCGGATCGACGGACTCGGTGATCTCACTGTCGGTTGCGCCGTAGCCGACGAACATCTCGAGGTTGTCCGTGACACGGGCGGTCAGGTCGAGCTCGTACCCGCGGTACTCGACCTCGCCGAGGCTGCCGAGATTCTGCGTCGAGCTTTCCGCGAGAAACACGAAGAAGTAGCCGCCGTCGGACTGCGTGTCGAAGACGCTGAAGTTCAGGTTCACGCGCCCGTCCGCAAGCCGGCTCTTCAGGCCGAGCTCGAGCGTGTCGGCCACCTGATCCGTGAACAGGTCGCCCACGCCGAGAAAGCCGGCAGCCAGAGCGGCCGCGCCGACGCCCGTTTGATTGAAGCCGCCGCTCCGGAACCCTCTTCCGTACCCGCCGAACAGCGTCAGGTCGTCGGTCGGCTCGAAGGTCAGGGTCAGCCGCGGCTGCAGCTCGTCCCATGTGTGCTCGCGCACCTCGCCGAAGAATGCGTCGAGCCCCGTTGGCAGGAACGGAGTCGGCGTCAGCGTCGTCTGCTCCCGCGTGTCCTCGTCATATCGCATCGCGAACGACATCTCGGTGCTGTCGGTGATGTCGTAGGCGATTTCGCCGAACAGCGCCCACGCGAAGTTGTCCTGCGCATCGGCCAGGAACGTCGTCTGGAAGCTGTCGGGATAGCTGACCGGGTCGAACGGGAACGCGCCGCGCGGCGTGCGGTACACGGGAAACGCGCCGAGGCCGCGGTCTACGATGTTGCCGGTGGAAATGTAGCGGTCGGTCGTAATCGCGTAGGCGCCGGCAATCCAGCGCAGGCGCTGATCCGCGTCGGACGTGAAGCGGACTTCCTGGCTCAGGGTCTCGACGTCCAGAAACTGGCTCTGCGCCCAGTCGTCACCGAACAGGGCAAAGAACAGCGACTCCTCGATCGGCAGATTGTCGAACTGGTCGCCGGTCAGGATTTCCTCGATCGAATCGTAGGACGTGATCGACGTCAGCGTGCCCGAATCGAAATCGTAATCGGCCTTGAAGGCCAGTTGCCCCAGCTCCCGTTCGTTCATGCCCGGGTTGTTGACCCGCACGGGCAGGCTCGTATTGTTCGCGTCTTCCGCGAAGTCGATCGTGAAGTACAGGGCCTGCGTGTCGACTTCCGAGTAGTAGAGCCGGGCGTCGGTCCGCAGCCTGTCGCTCGGCTCCCACAAAAGGCGAAGCCGGGCCGACGTGTCCCGATAGGGATCGGCTTCCTCGCCGAGGTAGGCGTTGTCGATATAGCCGTCCGTATCGAAGTAGGACAGTGCGGCGTGATACTTCAGCGTGTCGGAGCCGCCGAGCGGACCGCTGCCCATGACCTGCGCCGTCATCCCGGGACCGCTGTCGTAGCCGAGCCGGGCCCTCCCACTGAACTCCTCGCCCGGCTCACGGGTGTTGATCACGATCGCCCCGCCGATCGCATTGCGACCGTACACGGCGCCCTGCGCCCCCTTCAGGACCTCGATCTGCTGCACGTCGAACAATTCCTGCGTGAACTGCGCCGGGCTCGACATCAGCACGCCGTCGACGAGGACGGCGACCGACGGCTCGCTGTTCCTCGCCTGCGAGATGCCGCGGACGGTGATGAACGACGTGCCCTGGTTCTGGGTTTCGACCAGCGTCACGTTCGGCGTCAGGGAAATGAAATCCTGCGGGCGCTCGATGCCGGCGGATGCGATGTCTCCCTCGTCGAACGCAGTGATCGTGACCGGCACGTCCTGAAAAGACTCCGCGCGGCGGCGAGCCGTGACGACGACCTCCTCAAGCGCGGCGGACTGTGCGGCGGCCGATTCGACGCCGGCGGCCCAAATCGCCGAGGCCAGACAGGAAATGGAAAGCAGGTTCAGACGCTTCTGTTGCATTATCTCCCCCGGGACTCGGCGACGCAGGGCACGCATCGCAGCGATCCTATCCCGCGGATCGAAAGCGTTACAAGCAGTACCATTGCGCAGCCGAAATCGAATCGATACATCGGCGATTTTGATTCTGACGAGCGACGAAATCGATTCGACTACCCAAGGAGAAGCAGGGCTGCGCTCCGGTCTTCGTCGCGCCGGCCGCGTGTGATAAAAGATTCCTGATCGACTCGGAGGACCCGCTGCATGAGCTCACGGCCAGGAGACCAGAATGTGCCCGGGCGGCTCGCGATCACCGGAGCATCCGGTCAGCTCGGCCGGCGGACGGCGGAGCTGGTGCTCGAGAGCTGCGAGCCGGAGCGGCTCGTTCTCGTCACGCGCAACCCCGACAGCCTTGCGGATCTTGCAGCACGCGGAGTGAGCGTGCGTTTCGGCGACTTCGCGGATCCGGCTTCCCTGAAGCACGCTTTCGACGGCGTGCAACGCATGCTGCTGATCAGCGCGACCGACCTCGAGCGCCGCACCGGGCAGCATCGCGACGCGATCCGCGCGGCCGTGGACGCGGGCGTGCGCCACATCGTGTACACATCGGGGCTCGCGCCCGAGCCCGGCAACCCGGCGGCCGTCGCGCCGAGCCATTACGCCACGGAGAGGGCGCTCGCGGACAGCGGCATCGGCTGGACGGTGCTGCGAAACAGCCTGTATGCGGAATATCAGGCAGCGGATGCGGAGCGGGCGATCCGCAGCGGCAGGCTCGTGCACAATCGAGGCGACGGCACTGTCGCCTACGTCTCGCGCGAGGATTGCGCGCGAGCAGCCGCCGCCGTGCTCGTCGGCGGCGGGCATGACCGGGCCGTCTACGACATCACCGGCCCCGAGAGATACGGCGCCGCCGATCTCGCGCGGCTCTACGGACAGCTCGGATCCCGGAACGTCGAGCAGCTCTCGCTCGCGGACGATGAGTTCATCGCGAGCCTGGTCGGAGATGCCGGGGACGACGACCATCTGCGCTACGGGGCCGAGCTCGTCGCCTCCTTCGGCCGCTCGATCCGCGAAGGCTACATGTCGAGCTGCACCGACGCGGTCGAGAAACTGACCGGCCGACCTCCGCGGCGGCTGCTCGACGTGCTGCAGCAGACGGGCGCTTCCGCCGGGTCATGATCCCGGCGTCGGCCGGCCCTCATGCGCCGGCGCCGCGGGCCCTGTAGACGACGTCGTAGTAGCCCCCGCCGCCCGGGTGCCGGGCGATCGTCTTGCGCGCGTGCTCCGTGAAGCCGTGCCCCTCGAGGTACGCCTCCACGTCCGCGAGCAGGCAACAGCCCTTGTACGCTTCGAAATCCGCCACCTCGGTCTTGATGTACCTGAAATTGCCGAGCAGCGGCTCGGCGCCCCGGAGCACGAGCAGCTCCGTGCCCTGCGTATCCATGATCAGCGCGTCGTAGTCCGAGGCTTCGATGTTCTCGATCCGCAGCACGCTTGCGAGCGTCTTGCTCTTCATCGGCACGGAGCGGTTCAGCTCGACATCGGGCCAGATGTCTTTGTGAAGGTTCAGCTCCAGTATCGACGACGACCCGCCGGCGTTGCTCGCGACGTTGAAGGAGTAGTCGGCGTCGTCCCGCTCCGTGATCAGATACTTGAGCGCGCGCTGATCGGGATAACCGCGCAGGTTCGACTGCAGCGCCGCGAACAGCTCCGTCAGAGGCTCGATCCACAGGACTTTGAGGCCGTACTGCGCGTACAGCTCGCGCTCCTGACCGATGTGCGCGCCGACGTGGATGACGCCCGACACGTCGCGAAGGAAGCCCCTGAAAGTGTCGCGGTCGATGAGCCCCGCTCTGCGCAGAACGCCCTTCAAACGACTGATCACGCGCGCATCACCGACCTCGGCACAGCCCGATGACGGGTAGACTACCAGAACGATAGCGACCCATCGCCGCAGTCCGCGGCGCCGGAAGCTCAGCCGCAGCCCGCGGCGTCGGAAGCTCAGCCGCGGCCCAGCAACGTCAGAAGCTCAGCCGCAGCCCCGCAACGTAAGTCCTGCCGAGCAGGTCGAACAGACCCGAGTTCGTCTGCAGCGCGTAACCGAGGAAAACGCTGTAGTAAGGCGTGACGGGCGGGTCTTCGTCGAGCAGGTTGTTGACGTTGCCGAAGACCTCGAGATTCGCGCCGCCGCGCAGGTCGCGCGTGTAGCTGAACCGGAAGTCCGTGTAGAAGGCCGAGTCGACCTTGTTGCTCTCGATGTCGACGCCTTCGACCAGCCCCGCTTCCATGATGCCGCTGCCGATGTAGCGGCCCTGCAGGAATGCCGTGAACGGGCCGGTCCTGTACGTCAGGTTGGCGATCGCCTTGAAGTCGGGCAGCTGGTAGGCCGCGCCGGTGGACTGCTCGATCCCGGTCTGCCCGGCACGGTCGATCTTGGTCGTGCCGGCAAGCGTCTGCGAGTTCTCGTCGAGCCAGGAGGCGAACAGCCGAGTCTGGATCGCTTCGCCGTTACCGCCGAGCCAGGAAACCTCCCGATCGTAAGCGATCTCGAGATCGCGGCCGCGCACCTTCGCCTGGTCGATGTTGACGAACACGTCGCCGACCAGGATCAGGCGGTCGTCGGTCGGGCTCCTCGTGACCAGCTGGCACAGGTCCGCCGCGCCCTCCTCGCAGCGGTTGATGACGGCCTGCGTGCCGAGCTGGCCGATCGCGCCGGCGATGTCGACCTGATACCAGTCGTAGGAGATCGACAGGCCGTCGGCGAAGGCCGGCTGATAGACGAAGCCCGCCGTGATCGTGTCGGCCTCCTCCGGCCGCACCGCGGGGTTGCCGCCGGAGAAGCGGGTCACATTATATGTCTCGCCATAACGGGGATCGTCGATCGTTGCGATACCGCCGGTCTTGTCGAAGCGCTCGGACAGATTTGCGGCGCGCACGTCGCGGGACTTGGTCGCGCGGAAACGGAAGGGCTGCGTGATCTGCATGTCGAGGCCGGCCTTCCACGCCCAGATGCTGC
The DNA here is from genome assembly GCA_016927175.1 of Gammaproteobacteria bacterium. GTDB lineage: Bacteria > Pseudomonadota > Gammaproteobacteria > Steroidobacterales > Rariloculaceae > ZC4RG20. The sequence goes on from JAFGNC010000060.1 coordinate 9,853, forward strand.
CGCTGCCGGAGTAGTCGGCCCAGCGCGCGGCGAGCCCGAGAGTCATCAGATCCATCATGCGCCGGTCCGCGACGAGCGGAACGAAGGTCTCGGCGAAGGCCTCCGACACGGACAGGTCGCCCATGATGTTCGACACCTTCGAATACTGAATGCCGACGGTGTTCAGGCAGTCGGCCTGGCTGACGCCGCGCAGCCCGATCTCGATCGCGAGCGGGTCCGTGTCGCACAGCACCGGATGGCCGTTGGTGTGATCCGACGAGCGGTTCGTCGAGTCCCTGACGATCTGCTGGATCTCCTCCTCTCGATACGAGACGCCGAGCGCGAGCGAGACCGGCCCCGCCCAGCCCTCGGCAACCTGCCCGTTCGCGGTCAGCTCGAACAGCTGCTGGTCCATCTCGGTGATGTTGACCTTCGCTTCCTGCGACACGTACGAGTCCATGATGCCGAGGTCGAAGCCCGTGTCGGCGAAGAACAGGGGTGTCGTTATGGCTTCGCCAGGATCGTTGCCGACCACCCAGTCGACCGCCTCCGGCGATGCGTTCCCCCGGCCGAACAGGTTCAGCGGCTCACAGTCCGCGAAATAGTCGGACGCGAGCGTCGTGCGGCAGACGATTTCGCCGTTGTTGTCCACGGCGTCCACGGCCGCGTGGATGCGGTCGACGCGCAGTCCGTGCTGGTACCACTTTCGCTCGTTGTCGCCGCGCTGGTAGTAGCCTTCGACGAGCCAGCCGTCGAATGCGCCGCCGTTGCTGAGCTCGAGGCTGAAGCCGCCGGTGAACGACAGCATCTCGCTTTCGTCCCACAGCCTGATGTCCGCGCCGATGTCCTCCCTGCTGCCCATACGCTTCAGCGTGAAGGACGGGATCCCCTCGGCGATCATCGTCTGCCGGATCTCTTCCGGCAGGAATGCATTGTCCTGGAAGATCGTGATCGCGGTCGGCGTGCCCTGCAGCGAACCGCGCGGCGCATTGTAGCGGCTCGTCTCGTTCGAGCCCCGGATCGCCTGCGCGTAGAGCGTCAGGTTGTCGCCGACGTCGTAGTCGAAGTACAGGAACACGCTGTCGCGCTCGGAGTCCGGCATCAGCGTCGCGACCTCGGCGCCGAGATCGTCGCCGCTGCCGCCGTTTACCACCGACTGGCGCGCGGGCGGAATGCCGACCGGCTGCGGCGCGGGCGAGAAAGTCGTGTCGCTCAGCTCGAACGGCGAGAACGAGCCGTCCGGGTGGAACTGCAGCCCGTTCAACGAAGTTCCGGGCGCGAAGATCAGGCCGTCGAAGCTCGAGTTCCTCGACACGATCCGCGGCCGGATCAGCAGCATGCCGTTCGCGTCCGGAATCGTGCCCCAGCCCTGGTACCAGTCGCGATCCTCGTAACCGTACACGCCGTCCTGATCGAATCTCTCGCCGGAAACGAGCAGGTGGCCGCGCTCGCCGATCTCGGTGCCGAAGGACACGGAAAGCTCGTAGTTGTCGCTGTCGCCGCGGGAGGTCTGCCCGCCCTGCACGTGCGTCCGGAACCCGGTGTAGTCCGTGTCGAGGATGAAGTTCGTGACTCCCGCTACGGCATCGGTGCCGTAGGCGGCCGACGCGCCGCCGGTCACCGTCTCGACCCGCTCGATCATCGCTTCGGGGAAAACGTTGATGTCGACGCCGCCGAAAGCGGTCGACGAGATCATGCGGCGGCCGTCGAGCAACGTCAGCGTCCTGTTGATGCCGAGCCCGCGCAGGTTCAGGTTGCCGTAGCCGCCGCGCACGAACCAGCCGTCGTTCGATGCCGGAGTCTGATTGCCGAAGAACTGAGGCAGGCGGCTGATGCCTTCGACCAGCGTCCCGGGCGCCATCGCCTCGAGCTCGCCGGCGTCGACGACCGTGACCGGCACGGGCGTTTGCATACCGGACTGCTGGATCCGGGAGCCGGTCACGATGACTTCCTCGACGGCCTGATCCTGCGCTGCTGCGGCGAGCGGCAGCGTGATTCCGAGCGCGGCCGCTATAGCGAGATGCAGCGGCATCCTGCCGTTCCGCGCCGGGCGGACGGTGGTGATCGGTGTCTGGTCAGTCACGAGAAAGCCTCCCCAAGTAAGATCCTCCGTCGATCACGCCTCATATTTCGGCCGCGCCGAACGCGCCCGATGCCGCCGAGCGCCCGCTCGCCCCCTGTCGTGCCCTTTCCCGTCGCGGTCGCCGTCGGCGGCGCGGGCTGCCCTCCACGGCGTCCGGCGAAATAACAGAATATGGATTCGTTATTCTTGCTGCAAGAGCGGGATGACGCGGCGCTCCCGAAGGTTCGATCCACGCCTCGGTCGCAGGCGTGGGATCGTCCGGCGAACCGACCGGGGATCACACCTGCTTCCTTTCCTGTTCAAGCGCCGGGGCGCGTCGCAGGGCCGGCGTCGATATCGCCGGCCGCGCTCGCGGATCCCCCGCCGCGCTCGCGGCTCCCCCGGCCCGCCGGGCGCACATGGCGGCGCTTGGCATCGAGACGCTCGTCGAGCCGCCGCCGCTCGACGGCGAGCACGCCCCCTGGCGCACCTCCTCTAGAATGACCCGATGGAAGAACGACCCATCAGGAAGATCCGCAGCTTCGTTCGCCGCCCCGGCCGCATGACGCAGGCGCAGCGCCGCGCGCTCGTTATGCTTCTGCCCCGCTACGGCCTGCCGTACGAGGAACGGCGTATCGATCTCGCGCAGGTCTTCGGCCGCGACGCGCGCCGCGTGCTCGACATCGGCTTCGGCGACGGCGAGGCGCTCGTCACGACGGCGGCGCATCACCCGGACATCGACTATGTCGGGGTCGAGATCCACGAGCCCGGCATCGGGCACCTGCTGCTGCTGCTCGAGCGCGCCGGCCTCGACAACGTGCGCGTCGTGCCGCGGGACGCGGTCGACGTCATCGAACAGATGCTGGGCGATGCCTCGTTCGACGCGGTAAACCTGTTTTTTCCGGACCCGTGGCCGAAAAAGCGGCATCATAAGCGCCGGCTCGTGCAGCCGGATTTCCTCCGGCAGTGCGCGCGGATCCTTAAGGAAGGGGGATTGATGCACGTTGCAACGGACTGGGCGAATTATGCCGAGCATACGCGCGAGGCATTCGGCACCGCGCCCGAGACTTTCGAGGCGCTGACGGAGGACGACCTCGACGGCAACCCGCTCGCCTTCCGCCCGCCGACCAAGTTCGAGCGTCGCGGCCAGCGGCTCGGCCATGATGTCGTGGACCTGTATTTCCGGCGATTGCCGTCCGCGCGAGGCAGTGAAGCTCGATGAATCGAACCGCGACTGGTGCAGCGGCGGGCCGCGCAAATTTCCGGGTACTGGTAACCGGCCGCCTGTGGCTCGCGGC
>JAFGNC010000061.1 GCA_016927175.1 Gammaproteobacteria bacterium
GGGGGTACGTGAGCATTTCGAAGCGATTTTCAACGCCGCAGCGCGCCGCCACGGACCCTGTGCAGAGCTTCCCTAGCGGCTACACCGCGGCCGCCGGCGCGTGCAGCGCCGGGGCCGCACGCCGACCCGGCAGGCCCGCGATGCTCACGCGATCCATTTCCGCACGCCGACGCGTCCCGTCGGTGCTCGCGATCGCAGCCGCGTTCCTCGGCGGAGCGAGTCCCGCGCAGGACGGCCCGGGCGACCCCGCGCCCGAGGAGACCGCTCCGGCCGCGCAACCCGGCGCCGCTGCAGGGCCCGCTCCCGCCCTCGAGGCCGAGTCCCCCGAGCAGGTGGTCGAGGCCCTGCACGGCGCGCTGGTGGACGCGGCCGCCGAGCTCGGCGACGCGGATCTCGACGCGCGCTACGCGGAGCTCGAGCCGGTCGTCGAGGCGACACACGATCTGCCCTATATCGCGCAGCTCTCGATCCGGCGGGAGTGGCGCGAGCTGAGCGACGAGCAGCGCCAACGTTTCCTGCAGGCCTTCGAGCGGCTCAGCGTCACGACCTACGCAAGCCGTTTCCGTAACCTCGACGCCGGCATGTTCTCGATCGACGCCAGCGAGCCGCTCGGCGACGGCCGCTCCCGCGTGCTGGCGACGCTGACGACCGGCGACGGCGAGGAGATCCCGTTCGAGTACCTGCTGCACGACACCGGCGACGGCTGGAAGATCGTCAACATTCTGGCCGACAACGTCAGCGACCTGGCGCTGAAGCGCGCGGAGTACCGCCGTCTGCTGCAGGACGGCTCGATCGATGATCTGATTGCCGAGCTGGAACGGCAGACCCGCGACGTCGCCGCCGATTGAGCGCGGCCGGCCGTCTATCGCACGAAGCGGTAGTACTCGATGCCTTCGTCGCTGAAGCGCGCGTTCGCGCTGCTGCCGACGGAGGAGATCACGAATCCCTCGTCCGGCGCCTTCAGATCGGGCGCGTCGCCCGTATCGTGCAGGCTCTCGTACTGCACGCGCGTCAGATTCTGGTACGGCTCGAGAGCCGCCTCGAAACCGATCTTCGACGCGGCCTGCATCCAGTCGTCCATGACGGTCATCGGCATGGCTTCCGCTGCGTCGCCGCTGCCGTACCCGACGGCGAGCACCTTGCCGCCCGCGAGATCGAGGCCGCGCATGTATGCGTCCTCCATGCCTGCGGCGATCCAGGCAGGCAGGGCCGCGCAGTAGACGTTGCCGATCTCCTTCATGACCTCCGAGCCGAGGGACATCTTCGACGACACGAGCGCGCTGAACTCGGCGCTGCCGCGGAATTCCTTCGACAGTCTGATCGCGAGCGGGTAAGCGTCGGCCTCGATATCGCCTCTCTTGACGAATTCCAGGATGTCAGGCTGAGATTTCATCTCGTCGAGAACGGCGGCGACGTCCATGCCGGCGCGCTCGCAGTACCGCGCGAGCTCGGCATGACCTCCCGCTCCGTCGCCGGCGAGGCCGAACAGGTAGCTCATCGCGAACGACGTCTCGGGCATCCGGTGATACGGCCGGTGCATGAACACGGCGGCGAGCTCCCGGTAGTACTCGGCGGGCTCTCTGCCCATGCGCCGTGTCATATCGTTCAGCGCATGCAGCGTCTCGTCGATGTAGCAGGTCGTCGAGTACTTGCCGTTGAACACCGGCAGGTCCTGAAAGTGGCAGTTCAGCTTGCCGCGGATGATGTTGCGCAGGACCGGCTTGCGGAAGTCCACGGCGCGGTAGGCCGAAGCGCTGCCGATGTTCTCGAGCTCGACGGCCAGCATGCGGGGCTTGCGCTCGAGCAGCATCGCGACGGCACCGGCACCCTGCGTCGGCTCGCCGGAGCTGCCGCGGGCGTACTCGGCGATGTCCGCGCTGACGACGATCGCGCAGCGGTCGTCGCGCTCGAGCGCGAGGTAGCGCAGCGCGTGCTTCAGCGCGTAGACGCCGCCGAGGCAGGCATGCTTGACCTCCGGCACCTCGCAGTGCCGGCTGAGCGGCGCCAGGCCCTTGTCCTTCAGGCCCTCGTCCAGCATCCCTTTCACGATCACGGCTCCGGCCGAATTGTCCGTGCTGGACTCGGTGCCGAGGCCGAGGAAGCCGACCCGGCTCGGGTCGACGTCGTAGCGCTCCATCAGCCGCATGACGGCGGTGGCGGCCATCGTGTAGATGCTCTGCTCTGGGCCGCGCATGCGGAAGCTCCGGCCGACGACGGCGCGCGTCTTGTCCCATTCTGAAGCGGTCCAGCGACACCACGATTCGAGATCCACTCTGTAAGGCGGCACGTACACCGCGAAGCCACTGATACCGACTAGCTCATTCATCAAATTTCCCCATTTGACTCGCCGCCCCCGGTGCGCCCCGGACGCGGTCGATCGCTGGATAGTGCTCCCACAGCGGGCGATTATATGGCAACGGCTTTAGAATCACCTAGTTAGCTAACCACCAAAAGGTATCGATTTCGCCGGCCCTCTGAAGCGGCCGTTTTCGCGGGTCAGGCCGGGCGGCGTGGGATAAAATGCCGGTCCCGAAGTGAATCCCGGCCGTCGATGAAGCTCAGAATACGCGGAAATTCCGTGCGCCTCCGACTTTCCCGCACCGAGCTGGAGCGGCTCGCGGAGACCGGCGCGACCGAGGACCGCGCCCGTTTCGGCGCAGGAGCGCAGCTGATCTACCGCGTCAGCGTCCGGCCGGAGGGGGATCTGCGCGCCACATTCACGGGCGATACGGTATCGGTGGCGTTGCCGCAACCGCTGCTGCAGCGCTGGCTCGAGCCGGATCAGGTGTCGCTCAGGGCGGAGCAGCCGCTCGAGAGCGGCGAGCGGCTCACGATCCTCGTCGAGAAGGATTTCGCGTGCCTTGCGCCGCGGCCGGACGAGGACGACTCCGACCTCTTCCCGAACCCGGGCGCGGAGCCGCGTTAGGTCGAGTTTCGCCCGCAGCAGCCACCGCGCCGGTTATACTAGGGGGCTCGACGGAGCGCGATGATTTTCAGGAATATCCGAGGGTTTTGACACAAGTGAAAGGCCGATCCGAAGCAACCGACGAGGCGTCGATCCGCGCGCTGGCCGAGGCGCACGCCGACCGCCCCGGTGCGCTGCTGCCGATTCTGCATGCGATTCAGGACGAGATCGGCTACGTGCCGGATTCGGCCGTCCCCATCGTTGCGAACGTGCTGAACCTGTCCCGCGCCGAGGTTCACGGCGTCGTGACTTTCTACCACTTCTTCCGCAGGACGCCGCCGGGCACGCACACCCTGTACGTGTGCCGGGCAGAGTCGTGCCAGTCCATGGGCGCCCGGGAGCTCGAGCGGCACGTGCGCGAGAAGCTGAACGTCGAGTTCCACGAGACGACCACGGACGGGCGGTTCAGCCTGGAGCCGGTGTACTGCCTCGGGAACTGTGCCTGCTCGCCGGCGGTCATGATTGACGAGGACGTCTACGGCCGCGTTACTCCCGAAAGACTCGACGAGCTGCTGAGCGAACGATGACCGACAACGACCCGATCAGGATTTTCGTCCCGGCCGATACCACGGCACGCTCGCTCGGCGCGGACGGTGTCGCCGCGGCGATTTCCGCCGAGGCCGAGCGCCGCGGTTTCTCCGTGGAGGTCGTGCGCAACGGCTCGCGAGGGCTGTATTGGCTCGAGCCGCTGGTCGAGGTGCAGGTCGACGGCGAGCGTCTCGCCTACGGCCCGATCGACAAGGCCGACGTCACGGGGCTGTTCGACGCCGGTTTCCTGAAGGGCGGCGAGCATTCGACGGCGCAGGGGCCGACCGAGTCCATCCCGTATCTGGCGCAGCAGACCCGTCTGACCTTTGCCCGGGTCGGCATCACCGAGCCGCTGTCGCTCGAGGAATACCGCGCCCACGGCGGCTACCGGGGGCTCGAGAAGGCCGTCACTCTGCCGGGCAGGGAGATCGTCGAGATCGTGACGGAATCGGGCCTGCGCGGCCGCGGCGGCGCCGCCTTCCCGACCGGCATCAAGTGGAACACGGTCCTGCAGGCCGAGGGGGCGCAGAAGTACGTCGTCTGCAACGCGGACGAAGGCGACTCCGGGACTTTCGCCGATCGCATGATCATGGAAAGCGATCCGTACGTGCTGATCGAGGGCATGACGATCGCGGGCCTCGCGGTCGGTGCGAC
>JAFGNC010000420.1 GCA_016927175.1 Gammaproteobacteria bacterium
GCTCGGCGGCGTTGAAACGCACGACCCAGGCGAGGCATTCGGCGGAGGGCAGGGGGCGGCTGTAGCAGTATCCCTGGCCGAAGTCGTAGCCGATCTCGGTCAGATAGTTGTCCACCCACGGCGTCTCGATGCCCTCGGCGACGATCTTCAGGCCGAGCGCGTGCGCCATCTGGACCGTCGACTCGACGATGACGCGGTTCTGCTCGCGCTCCTCGACGTCCGTTACGAACGACTTGTCGAGCTTCAGGGCGTGGACGCGGAGATCGCGCAGGTAGCCGAGCGAAGAGAAGCCCGTGCCGAAGTCGTCGATCGAGACCGTGATGCCGAGCCGGCCAAGCTCGTGCACGACCTGCAGCGCCCGTGCCGGGTCGTCCATCATCGCGGTCTCCGTGATCTCGAGCTCCAGCCGGTCGGGCTTCACACCCTGCGCGTCGAGCATCCGCGACAGGTGCTCGGCGAAATCCTCGCTCTGCAGCATGCGCGCCGACAGGTTCACGGCAACACGCACGGACAAACCCTCCGCTTCCCAGCTCGCGACGTCGCTCAGCGCGCGCCGGATCGTCCATTCCGTCAACGGCCTGATCAGCTGGGTCGACTCGGCAAGGCCGATGAACTCGTCGGGCGGCACGTCGCCAAGAATCGGGTGCTGCCAGCGGACCAGCGCCTCCACGGATTCCGCGCGGCCGGTTCGGAGGTTCACCTGCGGCTGGTAGTGCAGCATCAGCGTCTCGTCCTCGAGCGCCGCCCGCAGCTCGCCGACCATCCGCAAGCGGCGAACCGTGTGGTTGTCGTGCTCTTCCTCGTAGTACTCGAACCAGCTGCCGCTGCGCTTCGCCGCGTACATCGCGACGTCCGCGCGCCGCAACAGTTCCTGCGCGCCGCGGGCGTGATCCGGCGAGACGGCGATGCCGATGTTCGCGCCGACGTCTATCGCCACGCCGCGCGCGTGAATCGGAGGCTTGAGACTGTCGATCAGAGCGAGCGCGACGGCATCGACGATGTCGCGCGTGTCGATGCCGGCCAGCACGACGGCAAACTCGTCGCCGCCGATGCGCGCGACGAATGCCTGGCGGCCGAGGGCCTCAGTGAGCCGACCGCCGGCGACGCTCAGCACCTCGTCGCCGACGTCGTGACCGAGCGTGTCGTTGACGTCGGTGAAGCGCGTCAGGTCGAGCAGCAGCAGCGCGGCACGGTCGGCCGGAGCGTTCTCCTGCAACACCGATTGCAGGTACTCGTACAGCGCCGTTCTGTTCGGCAGGCCGGTCAAGCGGTCGTGCCTCGCCTGATGGTCGAGCAGGCGCTGCTGCGCGACGCGCTCGCTGACGTCGCGGACGATGACCGTGTACAGAACGTCGTCGTCGACGGTGACACGGCTGACGGTGATCTCGACCGGAAGCTCGTTACCCGTGGCCGTGACGGCGGCGCAGTCCGTCACGCGCCCGTCGAGCACGTCGAGAGCGTCGTCGGCCCCAAGGGGCGGCAGGAAGCGGCCGAGGTTTGCGCCCGTCAGCGCGTAGAGCGGCAGCTCGAGCAGCCGCGAGGCGGCGGGATTGGCCGCGCGCACCGTGCCGCCGCCGTCGATGCTGATGATCGCGTCGGCGGAGGAGTCGACGATGCTGCGCAGCAGCGCGTCGCGGCGTTTCAGACGCAGAGCGAACGCGACCGCGCGCCAGGTCTGGCGGTCGAGCGAGCGCAGGGTCGTTGCGGTGAACGCGCCGACGAAGACGAGAGCGAACGGCACGCTCGGCAGATCGATGCGCCGCACGTCGTAAAGATAGAGCGATGCGCCGAACAGCAACACGAGGCCGCCCGCGAGCCACAGCACGTTGCGGCGCCACGTGCTGCGTTCCGCGACGAGCTGAGCCGCGGCGGCGACCGCCGCCAGGATACCGAGCAGCAGCCAGCCCGGGAGGCTGCGCAGCGGTCCCGCCCGGACCGTCTCGGTCGCAAGCGCCTGCACGACGACCCCGGGCAGCGTGCGATATACGGGCACGGCTACGACGTCTCTGAGCTCGACGGCGGTCGCGCCGACGTAGATGCGCTTGCCGGCGAACGCGGCCGGATCGATGCGCCCGTTCAACACGTCGCTGAACGGCGCGAAGCCGAAGGACGAGGGCGAGATCGAAAAGTCGATCGGGATCGGCGTGCTCGGCGGGAGCGCTTCGTCGACCGCGAAGATCGACGGGATCTCGCGGCCGCGGCTGAGCCACGAGCTGCGCATGGCCCGGACGAGCCCGTCGGGGCTCTGCTCGAGCGTGACGGCGACCTCGCCGGCGTGGCGGGCGAAGCGCGGCAGCGGCTGCGTCAGGAAGTCCGGATCCGGGGCGCCATCACGCAGCTGGAAGTGCGTCGCCAGCAGCACGGGCGGTCCGCTCCATTCGGCAAGGGCGTTCTCGAGCAGCTGATCGTCGTCCGGCGTCGTATGCGAGCTGAAGTCGACGTCGATGAAGACGCTTTTCGGCCCAGTGCGTTCCGGCCTGTCCCTTGCCGCTCTGGCGCCGCTCGGCTCGGCGGCGTCGAGCTGCTGCAGCAGGCGTGCGAAATGGCGTCTGGGCCACGGCCACTCGCTGAGCTCGCGCAGACTGTGCGAGTCGATGCCGATGATGACGATGTCCGACGGCGCCTCGTGCCGCAGGAGCACGGCGCGGGCCTCCGCGATCGCGTGCTCGAAGCGCGCGAGGTAGCCCGCGAGATGAGCGCCGAAAGCGATTGCCGGGATCAGCGCGGCCGTCACCAGCCACGCGATGCGGCGGCGATGCGTCCGTGGTTCGTCGGCCGACGTGCTCAGAGGAGCCCGCCCAGCAGGCCGCCGCCGCCGTCCCCGCCGAGCGGGATCTCGACGTCGAGCAGGTTGCCGCCGTCGCCGCCGCTGCCGAGCTCGACGTCGAGCAGCGTACCGTCGCCGCCGATCTCGCCGCCGACCGTGGTGTCGCCGACGGAGACGTCCGCGCCGGCGACGCTGTCGCCGCCGACGCCGATGTCCGCATCGATCAGTTCGTTGCCGCCGAGGTCGGTTGCGAGGCCGACGTCGGCCGTTCCGCCGCCGAGATCGACGCCCGCGTCGAGGCCGACGCCCGTGCTCGCCGCGCCGAGGTCGAGACCCGCGTCGGCTCCGACGTCGGCCGTCGCGCCGCCGAGGTCGAGTCCGGCGTCGAGGCCGAGGTCCGCGCTCGCGCCGCCGACGTCGAGACTCGTGTCGGCGCCGAGATCCGCCGTCGCGCCGGCGAGGTCGAGGCCGGCGTCGAGGCCGAGGTCCGCGCTCGCGCCGCCGACGTCGAGACTCGTGTCGGCGCCGAGATCCGCCGTCGCGCC
>JAFGNC010000421.1 GCA_016927175.1 Gammaproteobacteria bacterium
CGCGACGGGCGCGTCGCGTTAATGCGGGCATCTCCAGCCGGAGCTTCGTGTTTTCGTCCTGCATCGCGGGTCCGGATTCTATGTCAGGCGCCGCCGTCAATGGGCGGTCAGCAGCAGGCCGTTCAGGTAGTCGGCCTCCGGAAACTCGAGCGCGACCGGATGATCCGGCGGCTGCGTGAAGCGCTCGAGGATTTGCACCGGCCGCCCGGCGTCGACGGCGGCTCCTGCCAGGATCTTCTGGAACAGCGCCGCATCGACGTGCCCCGAGCACGAGAAGGTCGCGAGGATGCCGCCCGGCGCCAACAGCTGCAGCGCGAGCAGATTGACGTCCTTGTAGCCGCGGCTGCCCGCCGCGACCTGCTGCGCCGAGTGCACGAATTTCGGCGGATCCATGACGATCAGGTCGAAGCGCCGGCCCTGCTCCCGCAGCGCGCGCAGCTCGTCGAAGACGTCCGCCTCGACGAACCGGCACCGGTCGGCGACGCCGTTCAGCGCGGCCTCCTCGCGCGCGGCCCTGAGCGCATCGCCCGAGCTGTCGAGCAGGACGGCGCTCTTCGCGCCGGCGACGACCGCGGCCGTCGCAAAGCCGCCGGTATAGGCGAATGCGTCGAGAACGGAAGCGCCGGCCGCATGGCGCGCGACGCGCTGCCGGTTCAGCTGCTGATCGAGGTAGGCGCCGGTCTTCTGGCCATGGGCGACGTCGACGATCCGTTGCAGCCCGCCGGACCGGAACTCGAGCCTCGGCGGCGGCTCGGCGCCCGCCAGCACCTGTCGGCGGGAAGCGAGGCCCTCCTTGCGGCGCGCCGCGCCTTCCGATCGCTCGTAGATGCCGGCAGGCGTCAAGGCGTCGCCGAGCGCCGCGACGATCACGTCGCGCCATCGTTCCGCGCCGGCCGACAGGAACTGGCAGACGACGTGCCGTCCGTAACGGTCCGCGATGACGCCGGGCAGACCGTCGGATTCGGCGTAGACGACGCGGCACGCTTCGTCGGCGTCGAGCAGACCGAGCCGCGCGCGCGTCTCGACGGCGCGCGAGACGCGGCGGCCGAAGAACGCGTCATCCACGCGCTCTTCCGGATCGAAGGTCCAGGCGCGGGCGCGGATCTGCGACGCGGGCGACCACGCGGCGCGCGCGAGAAACGCTCCGCGGCGATCGAGGACGTCGACGGTGTCGCCCGGCTCGGGCCCGCCTTCGACGCGCTCGATCGCGCCGGAGAAGATCCACGGGTGACGCCGGCGCAGCGATTTCTCCCGGCCGCTGCCGATCACGATGCGCTTTGTCGCCGTCGATGCCAATTGCCCGTTCCGATGCCCGCCGCCGGGCCCGGCGGCGCAAGGCGCGCATTCTACTCCGGCCCGGCGCGCCGCGGGCGGGCTCGACGCGACGCGCGCGGCTGCGGTGCTCTATTGGCCCTCCCGCGCGGCCCGTGCCAAACTCGACCACGGCCATGACGACCACGACACAGCGCATTTCTCTGATCGGCGCTCCGACCGACGTCGGCGCCGGCCGCCGCGGCGCATCCATGGGACCGGAGGCGCTGCGCGTCGCTGGGTTGCGCCAGTCGCTGATGCGGCTGCGCCGGGCCGTGCTGGATCGCGGCAACGTCAGCGGCCCGATCAATCCGGAATCGCCGCGCCTCGACGGGTACCGCCATCTCCCGGAAGTCACGGCCTGGTGCGGCGCCGTCCGCGATGCGGTTTATGCGGCGCTGATCGACGGCGATTTCCCGATTCTGATGGGCGGTGACCACAGCCTCGCGGTCGGCTCGTTGGCGGCCGTCGCGCGCTATTGCTGGGAACGCGACCTCGTGCCGACGGTGCTGTGGCTCGACGCGCATTCGGATTTCAACGTCGCGGAGTCGTCGCCGACCGGGAACCTTCACGGCATGCCGGTCAGCATCATCACCGGCTACGGTCCGCCGGAGCTGACGCAGATGGGCCCCGAGGCGCCCATCGTGCCGGCGGAGCGCATCGTGCAGATCGGCATCCGCTCCGTCGATCAGGTCGAGAAGGAGCTCGTCGTCGAGAGCGGCATGATCGTCTACGACATGCGGCAGATCGACGAGATCACGATGCGCGTCGCCGTCGAGCGCGCGCTCGACTATCTCGCGAAGCGCGGCGGCCACCTGCACGTCACGTTCGACGTCGATTTCCTCGACCCGTCCATCGCGCCGGGCGTGCCGACGACCGTGCCGGGCGGGCCGACGTATCGGGAGGCGCAGCTCTGCATGGAAATGATCCACGACTCGGGCCTGATGAAGTCGCTCGACATCCTCGAGCTGAACCCGGCCTTCGACGACCGGAACCGCACCGCCGAGCTCGCGGTCGAGCTCGTCGAGAGCCTGTTCGGCGAGCAGATCCTCGCCCGCGCCGGCGGACCCACGACGAAGTACACCCTGTGAAGCGCAGCGCAGAGATCATCCAGCAGACCGAAAGGGTCAGCGCGCGCAACTATGCGCCGCTGCCGGTCGTCATCACGCGCGCGGAAGGGGTCTGGGCATGGGACGTAGACGGGCGCAAGTACCTCGACTGCATCAGCGCGTACTCGTCGCTGAACCAGGGCCACCGGCACCCGCGCATCATTCAGGCGCTCGTGACGCAGGCCGGCCGTCTGACGCTGACGTCGCGCGCCGTGCACAACGACAGGCTCGGGCCCTTCCTCGAGAAGCTGTGCGACGCTGCCCGCATGGACATGGCGCTGCCGATGAACACCGGCGCCGAGGCCGTCGAGAC
>JAFGNC010000422.1 GCA_016927175.1 Gammaproteobacteria bacterium
GATATCGCCGCATGGGAAAACGCCGTCTTTGTACTCCGCGGCAGGACCTTGACAAAGCTCAATGATAAGCTGGAACCCGTCAAGTCGATCCCCCTGCCCGTCGAGCCGCTGCCCGTTCCGCCGTCGCCGTTGCCGCCTCCATCCGCGCCGCCGCCATTGCCTCCGCCGCCGGCGCCGCGCCCGTCACCGCCGGCCTCGATGCCTTCGATGACGACGCTGTTCGCGGCGTCGAGCACGATGCGGCCTCCGTCCGCGCTGCCCGACGTGCCCGTGCGTACCTGGCTGCCGCCGCTGATCCGCACGTCGACGGCTTCGACGACGACGTCGCCAATTCCGGCATTCGCGCCGGCACCCGTCGTCAGCGCCTCGATCCGCGCGCCCCGCTCCATGACGAGCTCGCCGCCGCGAATATAGACGTCGCCACTGCTGCCGCCGCTGGTCGCGAGCGCTCCGGAGCTCAGGGTGATCGACCCGAGCTCCCTGACGGCGCCGCCCCGCGGCGCGTCCCCGTCGAGACCGAGCTCGCCCGGTCCGGCCGCGCTCTGCAGCGACAGTGTCCCTTGCGGCACGTTCACGGACGCGCCGTTCAGCGCTATCGGGCCGCCGACGAGCGACACCGCCGCGCCCGCCTCGACCTGCAGCTCGGCCCCGTCGACCGAGATCGGCGCGATGCTCGCATCCAGGAACCCGAAAGCGGCGGGGTCCGCGACCGTCAGCACGGTGTCGTCGACGTCGGTCGCGGCAAAACGCCCGCCGTCGCCGAGCACGAGCACGTCCGCGGTCGTCGCATGAAAGGCTCCGGGAACGTCGAGCGCGGCGTTCGCGCCGAACAGAACCCCGTTCGGGTTCACGAGCCACACGGCGGCACCGGGTATGTCGCTGCGGAGCAGCCCGTCGATGCCCGACGCGTTCGCGCCGGTCACGCGGCCGATGACGTTGGCCGTCGCGCCGGAGAACGCGCTCGTGAAGGTTGCGCTCTCGCCCGTGTTCACGTTGAACTCGCTGAAGCTGTGGAACAGGTTCGGGCCGACCTGCTGTCCGATCGCCGCATCGATCAGATAGTCGGGGCCGGGCAGCGCGCCCGCCGGTCCGAGCGTGCCGTCCGTTGCGATCTGGCCGGGCGAAGACGCCGGCAGCATGAAGAGCAGCCAGCCCGAGCGCGCCGACAGGCGTGAAGCCGATTTCTGCCAAAGCATGGTCCGAACTCCGATTCGAACGACGGCCCGTCGCCGCCCATCGCCGTCCATGGGCGCTCGCCGCCGCTCATGGCCGCTCGCCGAGCCTCGCTTACAGCAGCTTGCGAAAGCTCAGCCCGTAGTGCACGCCACGGTCCTGCAGCGCGTCGCCCGCATCGACCTGCTCGTCGAGATCGGCGCCCCAGTAGACCTCGGTGTGCAATCCCGGCAGCGGATCCCACAAAAGCCCCAGGCCGACGCTCGCGATGCGCGACTCGCCCGCCGTCACGAGCGCGTCGTCCTCGTCCCACGACACGCCGTAGTCGGCGAACAGCGCGAGCCTGAAGCTGCCGCGCGCCCGCCCGGCGTCGTTCACGAACGGCGGGAACTGGTATTCCGCCGAGACCGTCGCCCCGTTGTCTCTGACGAACAGGTTCTCGCGGTAGCCGCGCACGCTGTAACGCCCGCCGACCGGCAGCTTGTACATCGCGAGCAAAGGATCGCGAGCAGCCTGAACGAGGCCGCGGACCAGCAGTCGACCGTCGCGCCAGGGCAGAGTCCGCACGTACTGCACCTGACCGAGCCAGGCCGTGAAACGCGTGTCCGGAGCGGACGTGTTCGTGGTCGCATCGAGCGCATCGACGCCGATCTGCAATGTCCCGCGTACCGCCAGCGCCTGCCTTGCGCCGCGGCGCACCCACTCCGCGCCGACCGATACGGCGCTGCCCCTCGCTCTGCCCTCGATGTCGCCGGGCGAGAAGGAAAACGGGAGCCCGAGCAGCGTGCTTTCGCTGCGTTTGTGCTCGAAGCCGACGAAGCCCGTCAGCGAGCGATCGCCGTCCCTGAAGAACGGGCGGCTCGCGGTCAGGCTCCACGACCGAAGCTCGCTTTCGATGTCGATGGCCGCAAATCGCTCCTCGACGATGTCCGCCTGCTGGTCGACGAGGAGCAGATCGAGCGCGGTGCCGCCGGCGCCGAGCGGCACGCGCCATGCCAGGGTATTGTCGGCGACGCCTTCCGTGAAGCCGAAGCGGCCGCTCAGCACGTCGCCGTTACCGATCAGGCCGCGGTACGTCAGACCGACGATGCCGCGGTCCTCGCCGACGGTTGCCGAGCGGTCGTTGCCGGCCGCGACGTCGAGCTCGAGCGCGCGCCGCTCGGTGATCGCGAGCCGCAGTCGGCTTTCGCCGGGCGCTGCGCCGGGCAGGAGCTGCGCGTTGACACGCTCGATCAGCGGCTCTTCCTGAAGCAGGCGCAGGCTCGTCTGCAGATCCGCGATGTCGAGCGGCGTGCCGACATGGCGTTGCACGCGCCGGGCTATCGCCCCGTTGCGGAACCGTCGGTTGCCGAGCACCTCGACGTCCGTCAGCTCGCCCTCCACGGCCCGCATGACGAGGAGGCCCTCGTCGACGCGCTGATCCGGAATCACGACGCCGGAGCTGACGTAGCCGCGCTCGACGTACGCGCGGCTCAGCGCGTGCCGCAGGGAATGCAGCTCCTCGAGCGACACGACTCTGTTCGTATAGGCAGCCGTCATCGCCGACAGCTCGAGCGGCGTGAAGATCGAGCTGCCCTCGACACGGATTTCGCCGACCCGGATCGAGCCGAGGCGCGCGAGGCTGTGCGCGGGGATCGGCAAAGGGGCCGTGCCGTCCCGCGCGTCCGGCGCGGTCCGCGCCCCTCCGTCCGGCGGCGGCGTCGCAACTCCGTCGGCGCGCGCGACGTTGGCGTACCCGAGGAGCAGGCATAGCGCGGCGAGCATCGTTCCGTACGCCTGAGCCTGCTTTGTCGGTTCCACTCCTCGATCCTTCGTCGATATCCTTTCGCTGCCGCCGCTATCGTCAGTCGCTGCTATCTTCAGTCGCCGCTATTGTCAGTCGCCGCTATTGCCAGTCGCCGCTATCGCCAGTCGCCGCTATCGCCAGTCGCCGCTATCGCCAGTCGCCGCTATCGCCAGTCGCCGATCATCAGGAACGGCGCCCAGTACGCGGGGTGCCGATGGCGAGGATCGTTCATCAGCAGCAGCTGGGCTCCGCGCAGCGCATCCGCCTTGCCGTTCGCAGGATCAGCGAGCTGACGATAGAACTCCGAGACCAGTTGCGCGGTCGACTCGTCGTTGATGAACCACAGCGACGCCAGCGCGCTGCGCGCGCCGGCCTTGACCGCGACGCCCGCGAGACCGAGTGCCGCCCGTTCGTCACCCGCGGCGGTCTGGCAGGCGCTCAGGACGAGCAGATCGACGGGCCTGTCCGTGTAGCGCTGGCTGCCCATGTAGTCCTCGAGCTGGTCAAGCGTGATCAGATCGTCGTAGGCCAGCAGAAACGAGCGGCGATAGTCGGACTCGAATCGGGCATGGGTCGCCATGTGGACGATCGAGTAACCGCCGTCGAGAATCTCCGTTTGCAGAGTCGCGGTCACGAAGGCCTCGTCCTCCAATACGGTCGACGGAAGAATGTTGCTGATGTTGTCGAGCTCCTCGGCGACGAATGGAAGGCCCGGAAAGCCGCGCACGGGCGCGACGATGCCGTTCAGCAGCACGCGTGTGACGGGCTCCGTGTTGACGGCGCCGATCAGCGACAGCCCGGGCGTCGTGCCGATCGCGTACCGCTCGATCAGAAACCTGTCGCCGTCGTGCAGCACGGCGAGCGGAATCGTGCGCAGCGGACCGTCCGGAACCATGACCAGAGTCGGATCGCGCACGTCGTTCAGCACGGGCTCGAGCGGCCGGATCAGCCAGTCGTAGACCCGCTCGGCGTGCTCCCGGTATGTCTCTCCGGCGGCCGCGTCCTCGATCGACGCCCGCAGCATCCCGATCTCGTGCGTCAGCTCGGCGAGGCCGACGTCGACCGTGAACTGAAACAGCCGGTCGCCGGTGCTGACGAGCAGCTCGGCGCGATCGTCGAACAGCACCGGATACACGACCACGGAGTCCGCGGGCTGAACGTTGGCGGCGTCGGCGGCGTCCGGCACGGTGCATTGATTTTCAAAGTAATTGCGCACTTCGGCGATACGCAACTTCTCCAGAGTGCTCTGCACTTCCCGCAGTGAGCGCTCCCTTTCCGGCCCGGCGAGGCGCGCGGTGCGCTCGAGCATCACGTCGGCGTACTGCTCGTACAGCGGCAGCACGCCGTTGCGGAAGCCCCGTCGCGACGCGACCAGCGACGCCTGCGTGTTTTCCAGCGAATCGATCGCGGCGCGAAACGCCGCGAGCGCAGCTGTGTCTTCGCCCGCAGCGCGCAGCAGCCGCGCCGTCTGCCATTCCCAACGATAAAGACCGCCGTCCGCGGCGTCTGCCTGCGCGACCAGCACCGCGTGACGCGTCGCCGTCAAGGCTTCGGTGGCCGCGCCCGCCGCCGCGTACGATGCGCCGAGCTGCGCGTAAGCGCGCGACAGCAGCGCCGGGTCGTCCAGCCGCGCCGCCAGAGCGAGCGCCGCCGTCGCGACGTCGCGCGCGCGCCGATGCAGGCGTTGCGGCGCCGCGGCGCGCGGCGCGGCCTCACCGTACAGCTCGGCGAGGCCGAGCAGCAGCGCGGCTTTGGAACGCGAAGGGGCGAGATTACGAGCCTCGCCCGCGAGCCGATCGAGTGTGCGCCTGTCGCCGCCGGCTCCGACCTCCGCGCGGGCCCGCTCGAGGTTGATCGCCGCGGTCAGTCGCAGCTCGTCCGCCCCCGCCGCAAGCCGCTCGGCGTCGGCGAACGCGGCGAGCCCCTGGATCGGCTGCTCGGCGGCCATGTACATCCGGCCGAGATCGTTCAGAAGCGGCGCCGCCTCGGCAGATCGCCCCCGCCGGGCTGCCGCGTCGATCCCGCGCGAGAGGCTGTCCAACGCGTTCCGGTAATCACCGAGCGCGGCGTAGGAATGGCCGAGGCGACCGAGGATGGTTATAGTCAGCGAACCGTCGTCCTGCTCGCCGCCGGCGAGCTCGAGCGCCGAGTGTAGAGCGTCCAGAGCGCGCAGCGCGTCACCGGAAGCTTGATGGCAATCGGCAACGCCGACGAAAGCTTCAGCCGACTTAGCCGTCCTTGAAGGTGACACGTCGCTGCAAGCGTCCTGCGCTCGCACCTGCATAGGCAACAGTTCTATACAGATGGGTGCGAGAACGATGAGGGCGAGCAAGCAGCGGAGTGAAGCGAGCGAGCTTCCAGCGGGACCGGACATCGTTGCGTCCCCCTTGCCGAGCTACTCTAGCACACGGCCGGGCAGGTTCGAATCGTGGCCGCGATCGTCTCATTTCCGCTGGCTTCGCCCCAGCAGGAGGTGCCGGACGATCGCCGTAGCCGCGGCCGTGTGCGCGGCGGCCGCAGCCGTGGCGTGGCTCGGCGTGCGGCACGTGCCCGTGCTGCGTCAGGGGTCGGCGTGGCTCGAGGACGTCCAGGCGGCCTACTTCTCCCCGCCGCGGGCCCAGAACGACGACATCGTGATTCTCGCGATCGACGAGGACACGCTCGCCGAGCTGCCGTTTCGCTCGCCGATCGACCGGCGTTTCCTCGCCGGCGCGCTGCGGAACCTCGCGACGAAGGGCCCGCGTGCCGTAGGCATCGACGTGATTTTCGATCAGCGAACGACGCCCGACGCGGACGCGGCGCTGCTCGATGCGCTCGCTGCGTTTCCCGCACCGGTCGTCATCGCCGTCGCCGGCGCAGAGCACGGTCTGACGCAGCGCCAGCGGGATTTTCAGCGCCGTTACCTCGAAGGCCGACGAACGGGCTCGGCGACGGTGCGGACGACGCAGGGCGTCGTGAGGCATTTCTATCCGACGGAAACCGTCGGCGAGTCGGGCGGGGGCGCTACGATTCCCGCCTTCGTGACGGCGATCGGCGAAGCGGCAGACGTCTCGGTGCCGGCGACGCCGCAGCGTATCGCCTTCCGGCTGCCCGCGCCGGGCGGACCGCCGGCGATCCGCGCCTTCCCGCTCCATCGCGTCGAGCACCTGCCGGCCGACTGGTTTACCGATCGCATCGTGCTGATCGGCGCCGACCTGCCGACGCAGGATCGCTTCCGCACGCCGCTGTCCGTGCTGGGCGGCCAGCACTCGACCATGGCGGGCATCGAGGTGCACGCGCAGGCGCTCGCGCAGCTGCTCGAAGGCGAGCGCCATCCGGCCTCGCATCCATTCGCCGCGGCGGCGCTGCTCGCCGTCGCCGTCGCAATCGGCTGCGCGCTCGCGCTTGCGGACCTGAGACTGCCGGCGAAAGCCGCGCTCGCCTTCGGCGCCGCGGCCGTCTGCTGGATCGGAGGCTTCGCGCTATTCGCCGGCGGCGGCCCGCAGCTTCCGCTGCTGGAGCCGACGCTCGGCATGGTGCTCGGCCTCACCTTCGGCGGTGCCCATGCGCGCCAGGCCGAGCGGGCGGAGAAGCGCTTCCTGCGCGAAGCTTTTCAGCGTTACGTGTCGCCCTCGGTCATCGACCACGTGCTGAGCGATCCCGACAAGCTCGAGCTCGGAGGCGAGAAGCGCGACATGAGCTTCGTCTTTTCAGATCTCGCGGGCTTCACGTCGCTGACGGAGCGGCATCCCCCCGAGACCGTCGTGTCGCTGCTGCAGGAGTACTTCGACGGCATGGTGCGGATCGCTCTCGCGCACGGCGGGACGGTCGACCGGCTGGTCGGCGACGGCATCGCCGTGTTCTTCGGCGCGCCGGCGAACCAGCCGGATCACGCCAAGCGCGCCGTGCGATGCGCGCTCGATCTCGATCGTTACTGCGAGGACTTTCGGCGGAAGCGGCTGGCGGGAGGCATGCACGTCGGCATTACGCGGATCGGCGTGCACACCGGCGCCGCAATCGTCGGCAACGTCGGCAGCGCGGCACGCTTCCACTACACGGCCCACGGGGACTGCGTGAACACGGCCGCGCGGCTCGAAAGCGTCAACAAGCACGTCGGCACGCGCGTGTGCGCGAGCTGGGATGCGGCGCGGCACTTCAGCGACATGCCTTTCAGACCGGTCGCGCACCTCGTGCTGAAGGGCAAGACGGTCGGGGTCGACTGCGTCACCGTCTGCGACGGCCTGCCGGAGCGCGCGGTCAGACATTATCTGACCGCGTATGAGGCGCTGAAGCGCAATGATCCGGCGGGGGCCCGCTGGTTCCGAACGCTGTACCGGCGCGCACCGGATGACGGGCTCATCGCGTTTCACTGGCGCAGGGTCGAGCGAGGAGAAACCGGAGTCAGGGTCGTTCTGGAGGAAAAGTGATGAAGGCGGGACGAACGCGCAGGAGCACGCTTGCCGCGTGCTGTGTCCTTGCGAGCGGCGCAGCCCAAGCCGCCGAGCACATCGTCGTCGAGTCGAGCAGCGCAGCGTACCGGATCGGCCAGTCGCTCGAAGGCTCGAACGTGATCACGCTGCGCGAGCGGGAGTCCCTCGTGCTCGTCAGCGAGGAAGGAGTCACGCTGCGGGTCACCGGGCCCTTCACCGGTCCCGCGGCCGCGGCTGCGGAGCGCGTCGGACCACGGCAAAGCAGTCTGCGCAGGGCGCTCGCGCAATTGCTCGGCTCGGAGCCCGGGGAGCCCGGCGGGCTTGCCGGAGTCCGCGGCGGCCTCGACGACACGGACATCGAGGACACTCGTCCGACGCCTTGGCTGATCCACTCGGCGATCGCGGGCGAGCAGTGCGTCCTTCGCGGCCGCGAGGTGCGTCTGTGGCGGGAGCGGAGTCACGAAGAAGCCCGCGCCGACATCGCCGAGACGCACGGCGGCCGCTCCGCCGAGGTGCGATGGGCCGGCGATCAGACCCGCGCCGTATGGCCGTTCGATTCCCCGCCGATCGACGGCGGCATCTATCTGATACGGCCCGCGGACGGCGTGCGCTCCGTGGCGATCAGACTGCATGCGCTCGCCCCCGCGCTCGGCGACGGCGGCCTCGCGTCCGTCGCGTGGCTCGCGGCGCGGGGATGTACGCGGCAGGCGAGGATCGTGCTGCGGGAAGCCGGCGGCGCGCAGCCGCCCGGTGCGGGCGACGCCGCGGCGCCGCGCTGAACCGATCGCGCCGCGCAGATCGCGGAGATCGATCGGACCGCCCGTCGAAACTCAACGGTCCGTTTCGCGGCGAGCGCCGGCGGTCTGATCCCGGCAGCGGCCGCGCGAGGCCGGCCCTCGGCCTGTTGCGGCCGCTATACTGGTTCCCTTTCGTCACTGGGAGAAACCGCTTTGCCCGCGGAGCGTCGACAACTTCCGGAGAACTCTGCTCGTCGAAGCCGGCGTGCCCGGCATGCTCGAGGCTCCGGCGAGGCCCTGCCCTGCACGCCGCAGCCGACGCTCGAGAACGGGGCATCGTCCTGATGACGCGCTGGGCACGTCGCCTGCTCGTCGCCAATGTCGGCTTCTTCCTCGTCACGCTCATGGCCGGGCAGGCGCCTGCCCTTGCCGACGTCGTCAATGCGCTCGTGCTGGTGCCGGCCCTGATTCTGGAGCGGCCCTGGACGATTCTGACGTACGCGTTCCTGCACGCCGATTTCATGCATCTGCTGTTCAACATGATCGGGCTGTTCTTCTTCGGGCCGCGGCTCGAGAACGCGCTCGGCGGCGGCCGGTTCCTGGGGCTCTATTTCGCGAGCGCGGCTACCGCCGCGATCGCGTCGCTGTTCACGCCGTTCGCAGCCATCGTCGGCGCATCCGGCGCCGTTTTCGGCGTGCTGGTCGGCTTCGCGAAGTACTGGCCGAGAGACCGCATCTACTTCTGGGGAATCGTTCCCATCGAGGCGCGGTGGTTCATCGTGCTGCTCGCGGTCTTTTCGATCTGGGGCGGGTTCCGCAGCGGCGGCGGAGTCGCGCACTTTGCGCACCTCGGCGGCCTCGCCGGCGGCTGGCTGTACCTCAAGGTCCTGGAGCTGAGATCGCCCGCTCGCCGTTTTCGTAAGAAGGCGACCCCCTCCTTCGGCCGCGCAAGCGCCGCCGATCTCGAGCGCTGGCGGAGCATACCGCGCGATTCGCTGCATCCGGTGAACCGGGAGGAGCTCGACAAGATCATGAAGAAGATCGACGAGCACGGGCCGCAGAGCCTCGACCGAGCGGAACGGGAGTACCTGGAGCGGCTAAGCCCCGGTAAGTGAGACCGGCTTCACACTCGGCCTTCGATCCTGTCACTGCAACCGCCCGATCTTGGGTAGACTCCCGACGCACGCTGTCGAAGGAAGGGCGATGAGCGAGAACCGTTTCGGCGACGTCAGCGGATATTTCAAGCGTCTGGTCCGCACGGCTTCGCCGGACGGCGCGGCGACGATCGAAAGCCTCGAGAAGGCGCTTGCCGACGAGCGCGACAGAGCGGCAGCCCTGCAGGGCACGGTCGACAACCTGAAATTCCAGATCGAGACGCTCGAGAAGGGCTACGCCAGGCAGCTCGAGGACGCACGGCTCAGGAAGGAGGAGGCCGAACGCTCTTCCGCCGAGCGCGATGCCGAGCTCGCCGCTCTGAACGCGAGACACGAAGAGGCGACCGAGGCGCTGGCCGCCGCGCGCGCCGAGCTGCAACGCGTCACGGCGCAGCGCGACCGGTTGCGCCGGCAGATCGACGGCGACCCCGAGACCGATGCGGGCGACGGCCCCGACACGGATCTTCCGGAAGGCACGATCAACCGCCTTCTGGCGGTCGCATCCCGGCCGCGTTCACGCGGCCGCGCACCGTCGGCGGAGGGAGACGACGCGGCTTCCGACGAAATGCTTCCGCCGGAGCTGCTGTTTCGCGACAAGGACGCGGACGAGTCGTAAAGCTCCGCGCGTCCGGCGGCAGGTCATGGACCGGCGTGCGGCGGAGACGCGGCGCGCGCAAGCGCTGGTCGGGGCATTGCAGGGCGGCACCTATCCGACTCCGGGCCGGTAGCCGCGCCCGCAGCGCCAGCGAACGGCGCCCTGTCGGAAATCCTTACGGCAGCAAACCGGCGGCCGAATCAATGCCCTGATTCCGCTCGCAAAATCATGCCGGCACACATATTGCTTAAGACGCTGCGGGAGAGTTCGATCGAGTGACCGCCGTGCCAGTCAAGCCCATGCACCGTCATGCCGCCGTCGTCACGGCAGCGCTCTTCTGCTGCACGGGTGCGGCACAGGGGGCGCTGATCCACGAGACGGTTTCGTTGAGCACGGGCACGGTCAGCGCGCCCGGTGCCGGTATCGGCCTGTATTCGTTCGATCTGTTCGATCCTGCGCTCGGCGAGCTGAACTTCGTCCAGGTGGACATCCTCGGCTTCCTGACGCTGACGCTCGACATTCCGCTGACAATCGTAGGCGGGGTGCCTCTCGATCACACCGTCAGCTCGACGCTGAC
>JAFGNC010000062.1 GCA_016927175.1 Gammaproteobacteria bacterium
AGCGCGCTGCCGCCGGGCACGAAGGTCGCGGCTCTCGATTCCGCCAAGCAGGTGCACTACCTGCCGGCGATGATGGGCATCGAAGCGTGGTTCGGCTCGACCGCGGACTGCATCGACGCGGCGCTGACGGGCCGCTGGAACGGAGTACTGCGATGAGCGCGACGAGCGAACGCAGCGGCGCTGCGGAAGCCGCAACGCGTACGCTGATCCTGCACGGGCGCAAGGTCGTCGGCGGCTATGCCGAAGGCGAGGCGCTCGTGACACGCGACACGATCTCCGGCTGGGGCGGCGTCAATGCCCGGGAGGGGCGCATCATCGAGACCCGCCATGAGCTGCGCGGCCAGAGCTTCGCCGGCAAGGTGCTCGTGTTTCGGGGGGCCAAGGGCTCGTCCGGCTGGTCGGTCGTCTTCCATACGGCGCGGCTCGCCGGAACCGCCCCGCTCGCGATGGTCTTCAACGAGATGACGACGAAAGTCGCGCTCGGTGCCGTCGTCACGCGCGTGCCGGCCGTGACCGACCTCGATCGGGATCCGCTCGAGATCATCGAAACCGGCGACTGGGTGCGCGTCGACGGCGACGCCGGCACGGTCGAAGTCGTCAAGAAAGAGCGCGGATGACGCGGGCTCGTCGCCGGGACTGCCGGCAGTGACCGCGCTGCGCATCGGTCAGGGCATCTCCATACCCGAGACGGAAATCGAAATCTCGGCGATCCGCGCGCAGGGCGCGGGCGGCCAGAACGTCAACAAGGTCGCGAGCGCAGTTCATCTGCGCTTCGACATCGCGAAGTCGAGCGCGCTGCCGGACCGCTGCAAGCAGCGTTTGCTGAGCCGCAGCGATCAGCGCATTTCCGCGGACGGCGTCCTCGTGATCAAAGCGCAGCAGTACAGAAGCTTCGAGCGAAACAAGGACGCCGCGAGGGCGCGCCTGCGCGCCCTGATCGACAGCGCCATGGTCGAGCCCAAGCGGCGCAAGCCGACGAAACCGAGCGCCGGCGCCGTGCAGCGCCGGCTCGATCGAAAGTCGCGCCGCGGAGCGCTGAAAAGAGCCCGCGGCCGCATCGAAGAGTAAAGGACCTGCCTGACCGGCTCGGGCACAGATCTTGCTTCAGCTCCTGTGTCTTCGACATCGGGAGAACGACGTGGCAAGAGCCGGAACGACGGGTTCGATGCGGGTCGCCGCAAACAGACAGACGCGCAACGGCATCGAGATACTCGCCCGCGCCGGCTATTTTGCGAAAGGTGCGGTCTTCGGAACGATCGGGCTGCTGACCGTGATGACCGCTTTCGGCTTCGCGGGCGGAAGGATCACCGGCACCCGGGGCGCGATCGCCGAAATCAGCAGCCAGAGCTTCGGCCAGTTCCTGCTGGTGCTGATTGCCATCGGCCTCGCGGGCTTCGTCGTGTGGCGGTTCGTGCAGGCCATCAAGGATCCGGAGCGTCACGGTACCGAGCCGAAAGGCCTGGTTCAGCGGGCGGGTCTGCTCGTCAGCGGCGTGATCTACGCGGGCCTGGCGCTTTTCGCGCTGCGCCTGGTGTGGGGCTCGGGCGGCGGTTCCGGCAGCGACAGCGGCGGCACGCAGCAGACGGCCGGGTGGCTGATGTCGAACCCCGCGGGCATCTGGCTGGTCGGGGCGGTCGGCGTGATCATCATAGGCGTCGCGCTGTATCAGGCCTGGCGCGTGCTGACCGTGTCCTACCGAAGTCAATGGGACCTGAGCGGCATGAGCGCGACGGAGATCCGCTGGGCCACTCGTCTGTCCGCGGCCGGCATAGCCGCTCGCGCGGTCGCCTTCGCGCTGATCGGATGGTTCTTCATCGAGGCGGCGCTCGAGGCGGACCCGAGCGAGGCGAAGGGGCTCGACGGCGCACTACAGGCGTTCTCGAGCGGTCCTTTCGGTACGCTGTGGCTCGCCCTGGTGGGCTTGGGTTTCGTGTGCTACGGCGTCTATTGCTTCGTGAACGGGCGCTACAAGCGCATCAGCCCCTGAGCAAGATGGCCACCGGATCGCGCGTCGGAGCCGAACCGGAGCGGGAGGTCCTTCTCGTCGTCAACCGTCGCGCGCGCAGCGGCGACTCCGCCGCCGAGACGGCGTTCGAAACGCTCGATCTCGGGGTCGGGGAACCGCGGATACTGGACATCGAGGATCCGGCCACGCTGTCGGCGCGGATCCAGGCGGCTTTGACGCCGGCCACCGCGGCGATCGTGATCGCCGGCGGCGACGGCACCGTCAACTCGGCCCTGCCGGCGCTGATCGAAGCCGCAATTCCGCTCGGCATCATTCCGCTCGGGACGGGCAACGACCTGGCACGGACGCTGGGCATCCCGACGACCGCCGCCGAAGCGGCGGAAGTCGTCGCGCGCGGCCGCAAGCGCCGGATCGACGTCGGCAGCGTCAACGGCAGGTATTTCGTCAACGCCGCCGGCATCGGATTCAGCACGGAGCTCCAGGAGCTTCCGCCGCGTCTGAAGGGCTGGCTCGGCCCGCTCGCGTATCCGCTGGGTGTGCTGCGGCGATGGAGGGATCACCGCGCATTCCGCGTGAAAGTCCGCGGCGGGGGCATCGACTGCGCGCGCCGCGTGATTCAGGTGACGGTGGCGAACGGCCGCTCCTACGGCGGGGGCATGACCGTGCACGAGGAGGCGCGCGTCGACGACGGGACGCTCGACGTGCTGCTGATCCTGCCGCGGCCATTGTGGCGGCTGATCCTGAGCGCGCTGAGCTTCAAGCGCGGTGTCTACAGCAAGCGCGGGCCCGTCATCGCGCTGCGTGGCGCGGAATTCGAGATCCGGACAAGGCGTCCGAACCCGGTCGCGACGGACGGCGAGGTCTCGACGTCCACGCCCGCCGAGTTTCGAGTCATTCCCGGTGCGCTGGAGGTCTACGTGCCCGATGACGCTGCTTAAGGACGACAAGACGCTCCGGCTCGACGATTTCGACCTGGCCGCCGCGGAC
>JAFGNC010000423.1 GCA_016927175.1 Gammaproteobacteria bacterium
AGCACGCCGTCGACCATCGACAGCACGCGCTCGACCTCGCCGCCGAAATCCGCGTGGCCCGGCGTGTCGACAATGTTGATGCGCCATTCGCCCCAGCGGATGGCCGTGTTCTTCGCGAGGATCGTGATGCCGCGCTCACGCTCGAGATCGTTGGAGTCGAGCGCCCGCTCCGGCAGAGCGGTGCGCGCGTCGACGGTGCCGGACTGCTGCAGCAACCGGTCCACGAGCGTGGTTTTGCCATGGTCGACATGCGCGATGATCGCGATGTTTCGCAGTCGGTCGGTCTGGAGCATCGGGTGGGGAGGGGCTGACAGGGTGGCGCATTTTGGGGGCAGAGCCCGGATTCGGCAAGATTCGCGCGCAAAAAAAAAGCCCCGCCGGGGGACGGGGCTGAGTGAAGTCGATTCCTGATTTTTAAGGTGGCTGACCGTGCTCAGAAATCGACCGTTGCTTCTTCTTCGTTGTTGATCGTGACGTCGGCTGTGTCCGTGAAGACGACGGCGCCTTCCTCCGCCGGATCCGTCGGGTCGTCCACGAGCGGATCGTCGTGGCCGGCGAGGCACGTGAAAGCGACGCTGTAGTCGCCCGGGCTCAGGATCGTCGAGTAGGCGTAATCGCCGTTCGTGCCCTGCTCGACGGCGGCGGTGGCGACCGGGCCCGGCTCGGCGCCGTCCTCGTCGATGTCCTCCGCGACGGCGCCGGGGCCTTCGTAGATGTAGACGACGTTGCCGGTGTCGAGATCGCCGTTCTGATCGTCGACGGCGCAAGCCGGATCGACGACCAGCGCAGTGTCGACGACGCCGCTCAGCGTGCCGTACTCGGTCATGTCGACGATCCGGAACGCCGGGCGCAGCATGTAGCCGGGCTGCCCGGGCGGGCCCACCAGGCCGAGCCGCGCGTCCCAGTCGATCAGGAACGCGGTCTCCTGATCGGCCGTCACCGTGAAGCCGCTGACGAGGCGCAGACTGTCGCTCGGCACCCGCAGCTCTTCCTCGCCCCCCGCCGTCGTGACGACGTAGGAATCGTTGATGCTGTCGAACTCGGCGTTCAGCTCGAGCTCCAGCCAGTTGTATTCCCCTGCCGGGACCGTCTCGCCGTCCAGCAGCCATTCGGCGTTGTCGGGCGTCAGTTGAAGCAGATCCACCGTCCGCGGCTCGTCGAACGGGAACTCCAGGGCCGGACCGTTACCGGCGGGCTTGATGTTGAGGCCGGTGATCTCCAGCCAGATCTCCGACACGTCCGTGACGGGGGCGTCGGTGAGTCCGATGCTGAGAGTCCCTTCGTTCGCCGGCGGCGCGACGCTTCCGCCGCCGCTGGAGCAGCCGACGGCTGCGCCGGCCGTCGCAATCACGGCTCCGAGCCGTGAACCCCATGTCAATTTCATGCATTGGCTCCTTGTACAATGCCAGTCCTGCGGGCAGAACCGGCTTTCGAGGCTGCGGAACCCGGCTGCAGCCCCCCCTACCGTCGGTTACACGGGCGGATCGGGGGCGGGTTCCATCGAGGGCCCGGATGGAACGGAAACGTTGATGGTTCGTGTAATTCGGCAGGGCTCGTTGAGACGTTATGGCAAAACTGACCGTCATTTCCGGGGGCAAACCCGCCGCCGAGCGCTTCGAGACGCTCGTCGGCCGCCATTACGACCTGCTGTACAGAACGGCGTACCGCTTCACCCGTTCCGTGCACGACGCCGAGGACCTGGTTCAGGAAGTCTGTATTCGCGCCTACCCCCGGCTGGACGAGCTCGAGACTCTCGATCAGCCGCACAGCTGGCTGCTGTGCGTGATGCGGCGGCTCTTCATCGACCAGTTGCGCCGGTATGAGCGCGGCCATGTCGAGTCGCTTGCGTCTCACGACGAAGCCGGTTTTGCGTCCGATGCCCCGGGGCCCGCGGAAGAGACCGAAGCCGAGCTGCGGTCACGCCGTCTGGATTACGCGTGGCGCCGCCTCGACAGAGATCAGCGCTCGCTGCTGACGCTGCACGACGTCGAGGGCTACACGCTCGCGGAGCTGATGGACATGACCGGTTTGAAGGAAGGCACTCTCAAATCACGCCTGCATCGAGCACGCGCGCGGCTGGGGAAGCTGCTGCAGCGCGCCGACGGCATACCCGCGCTGAAGCTGCGTGCGGGAGGAACGAAATGAACTGCGAAAATGTGCAGGATCTGTTGATCGACGGCGGCGAAGCCGACGCTTCGCTGCGCCGCGACGCGCTGGAGCATTTATCCGAGTGCCGCGATTGCCGGGACGCGCAGTATGCGGTTGCCGCCCTGCACGGATCGCGGCTGCAGAGAATCCCGCCTCCGACGCCCGGCGCGATGGAGCGCGCGCTTGCCGCCGCTGTCGGTGGGCCCGCCTCGGCGGGCGCGGCGAGGCAGAAGCGGCGGGCCCCGGGCGCCGCCGGGCGAGCGGGTTTCTGGTCCGGAGTCGCGGTCGGCGGTTCGCTCGCGGCCGCGCTCGCCGTGGCGTGGGTCGTCACGGCGCCGTCGCAGCAGGCGGCTCCCGGGGCGGCAATGCCGGAGGTGACGCTGGCGCTGAACGAGACCCGGGACATCAATATTGCCGTCGACACGCCGACGGCGCTGCAGGATGCCGAGATCCACGTCCAGCTCACTGGGGCCATCGAGCTGTCCGGCTTCGAGGATCAGCGCGAGTTGCGCTGGCGCACCAATCTCGAGGCGGGCAACAATCAGCTGACTCTGCCCGTCATCGCGCTCGGCCCGCGCGGCGGCCAGGTGCTGGTCGAAGTGCTGCACCGCGACAAGCGCCGGAAGTTCGTCGTCGACGTGCGCAGCGCAACGGAGGCGTAGCCCCTTCCGGCGCAGATCTCGACGCGTCCGGCAAAAGTTCGTAACAATCGAAGGATGAGAACAGTCTGTCGAAATTGGCGCGGCGCGACCGCCGCAGGCATGGCGATGCTGTTATGGCTCGCCGCCGGATCGGCGCGCGCGCAGGAAGGCGCCGACCCTGCCGATACGACGGACCAGAACCTCGACGTCACGATGAAGCTGCTGCCGGAGGGCGCCACCCGGCCCGACGCCGTGACGCGTGTGATCGAGCTGCCCGAGGCGCTGCGGGACGCGTCGCGGACAGGGGACGCGGGCGCCGGCCGTCCCCCGCCTGCCGATGACGCCCGCGGCCGCAGCGGCAGCGGTTCCGCAGCGGCCGACGGCCGCCGCGGCGATCTGCCCGCTGTCGGCGGCGCGTCGGAGATCGTGCGGGGCTCGGCGGCCGAAGCGCGCGATCGGGGCCGGGATGGCGGCGCCGGACGTGCCGCGCCGGATCTGCCCCAAGCCGGCCGCGATGCAGCGGCCGACGCGGCCGCCGCCCGGGATGCCGCGGTGGACGCGCGCGATGCGGGCGGCGATGCCGCGGCCGAGGCGCGAGATGCCGCGGCCGGCGCCCGCGACGCCGCGGCCGACGCGCGGGACTCCGGTCGAGACGCCGCCGCCGGCGTCCGCGACGCCGCGGCCGATGCGCGGGACTCCGGTCGAGACGCCGCCGCCGGCGTCCGTGACGCCGCGGCCGATGCGCGGGATTCGGGCCGCGACGCCGCAGCCGATGCGCGCGACGCCGCGGCCGATGCGCGCGATGCCGCGGCCGATGCGAGGGACGCCGCCGCGGAAGCTCGCGAAACGGGGCGGGAAGCCGCCGCCGACGCGCGCGATCGAGGCCGCGACATCGCAGAGCAGGCGCGGCGCGACGCGGAGAACCGCGGGCGTCCGAACTGACGACGCTTCCCGCGGCAGCAAACCCAGCTTCACTTCGGATACGGTCGCCGCGCCGCACCGGATCCGTTGGCGCAACACCCGCCACATCCGCCGAGCGCGCCTCGCGCGCGAGACGGGAGTAAATGCGATGATGGCGAGCGACCCGGGCGACCGATCCGGCGGACGGACCGGGGCAACCGATCCGTCCGGCCGATCCGTCCGGCCGATCCGTCCGGCCGATCCGTCCGGCCGATCCGTCCGACTGATCCGTCCGACTGATCCGTCCAACTAAGAGGGGGGAGGGGGAGAAACCGATGATAAGGCTGCACTCGACGATGGCGTCGATCAACGGGTACAAGGTCCGCATCCTGCTGTCGATGCTCGAGCTCGAATACGAGCTCGTCGAGCTCGACATGTACGGCGGCGAGCACAAGCGCGAGCCCTTCCTGTCGCTTAATCCTTTCGGCCAGATGCCCGCGCTGGAGGACGGCGACTTCCACGTCGCCGACTCGCACGCCTGTCTCGTCTACCTGGCGCGCAAGTACGATCCGTCGTCGCGGTGGCTGCCGATCGACGCGGAAGGCGAGGCGAAAGTCGCGGAATGGCTGTCGAAGTCGGCCAACGAAGTCCACCAGGGCCCGTGGATGAAGCGCGCGAAGGTCCGCCGGCCGGACGCGATCAAGCTGTCGGACGAGGAGATCGATGCGCGCTGCGATCACATCCTGGGGCTGATGGACGCGCATCTCGCGAAGCGCGACTGGCTCGCGCTCGGCCACCCGACGATCGCCGACATCTCGTGCTTCGGCCCGATCTCGATGCTGAAGGTGTCGGGCTACGACACGGATCGATGGCCGGCCGTGACACGCTGGCTCGATCGCGTCAGAGCTCTGCCGCGTGCGATCGACTGCGACGGCAACCCGTACTGACCCGCCGGCTCAGAACGAGCGTTTCGTTCCGACGACGAGCTGCACGCTGTCGACCGACTCGTCGTGGCCGATCGGAAACGCCAGATCGACGTGCACGACCTGGCGCCCGCTCGAGCGCGGCGAGCCTAGCCGCAGACCCACGCCGACGTCGTAGAGCATGCCCTGGCTCGGTGTACCGCGCGGATCTTCGCCCCAGACCCGGCCTGCGTCGAAGAAGACTGCATAGCCGACGCGGAAAAGCCGGAAGGGGTACAAGTCCGTGAAGAAGCGCTGCTCGAGGGTCAGCACCGCGCTGTGCTCGCCGCTCTGGTAGCGCAGCGGATAGCCCCGCAGGCCGCTGTCGCCGCCGAGCAGCACCTGGTTCTCGGGGTCGAGGTTGTGCGTCGTAGTGGCTTGCAGGCTGGCCGAGAACAAGTGGTTCTCGAGGTTCCGCTGGTAGTAGCGAGCGCCGACGGACACGATGGAGTTGCGCTGCTCGCCGCCCTCACGGCGCGTGGACGCCGCCGCCTCGAACAGCAGCAATCTTCCCGACCCGCCCGGCTCCCAGCCCTTCTGCGCGTCGAAGCGGAACAGCGTCGCATCGCGATCGGCACCGAAGCTCTCGGACGCGAAGCCGACGCTGGTCCTGAAGTTCAGGCCGAGAGAGATGTCTTCCGTGCGGCCGATGTCGTTCAGCTCGGTCATGACGCGGAAATCGTCTTCGACCAGCTGAAAACCCACCCACGGATAGACGAGCTTGCGGTCCGGCGGCAAAACGATCGGGTCGGAGTATTCCGGCGTCGCCGCGAACTCGTCCTCCTCGTAGCTCAATCCGACCAGCCAGCGCCGCGCGCGCCGCCCGATCAGTCCCTTCGACCAGCCGCCTTCGACGGAAACGTCGGTGCTGCGGTGCCTGAACTCTTCGACCGTTTCGCCGAGATCGTAGATCGGGTCGATCCGGTCGTCGATGCGCACGGCGCTCGTGGCCGCCCAGCGCGTATCCAGCGCGAAGAAGGGGCGGCCGACCGTCAGCGCGCTCAGATCGCCGTCGCTCCTGTTGGCGCGCTGCACGGCGAGGCGGACTCTGCTGCCCCGGAAATTCGGGTCCGAATAGCCGAAGAACGCTTCGTCCCGATCGATGTCGCTCGTGTACGAGACAGCAAGGTTCTTGCCCGTCCCGAAAAGGTTGCTGTCCTCGAGGCCGATGCCCCACTCGTTCTCGCCGCCGCTGCGGCTCAGCTTCAGGTCGGGCGACAGGTTCCAGGCGTCGCGGACGGTGACGCGCACGTCGACGGTGTTCGTTGCCTGATGATAGGCGACGGGGACGATCCCGGCTTCGACGATGAAATCGAGTGCGCGCAGCAGGCGCGCCGATTCCCGCAGCAGCCTCGGATCGAGCGGATCGTCGGGCTCGAACAGCAGCACGCTGCGGACGGCGCTCTCGCGCGTCATGACGTGGACCCGATTGGCCCAGCGGTACAGCCGCTTGTCCTCTTCCGGGTTGTCGGGATCGAAAACGTTCTGGACGACGATGTCGATGGCGCCGATCCGCGCGCCGAGACCCTCGAGCATGTCGACGCGCAGTGTCTCGCCGGGCTGCGGAAGGCCGGCGCCGGGGCGGGGGAGGCCGTCGGCGGACGGTTGCGCTTTCGTGTCGCCGGGCGGCGCCAGCAGAACCGCCAGCATTGCGGCTCCGAGCGCCCGGCGCGTCGCCCGCCCTCCGCCGCGGTCCTGTAGCCGTCGATCGATAATCGGCATCGTCCGTCCCGGTTTCGTCACGGGGCGGCAGCGCCGCGGCGCAACACGAGCTGAGCCAGAGCAGCCAGTCTGCCGTCCGGGTCCCGTACCAGCCCCTCCCTGTAGTGCAGCACGTCGAGCCGCACCCGGTCCGTCAGGGACTTCACGTTTTCGAGCAGCTCGCCGGGCTTCAGCCTGTAGGCGGCGCTGCGGGGCCCCACCACGTCCGCAGTAGACAGCAGATGCTCCTCGCACAGCAGCGTGCCGCCCTCGGCGAGCCTCGCGGCCAGATACGGGATCAGGGCGGCGTTGACGTAGCGCACGAGCACGATCAGGTCGTATGCGCTGCCGGCGCCCGGCACGTGCTCGAGCGGATCGCCGCGTTCCGCGTCGAGGTCGGCCTCGAGCCACTCGACGTCGAGACCTCTTGCTTCGGCCGCGGCCCGCGCCCGCCCGAGACCCGCCGCGGAGATGTCGACGGCGTCGACGTGCCATCCGCGCGACGCCAGAAACAGACTGTTGCGGCCCGCGCCGCAGGCGACGTCGAGGGCGCGGCCGCGGCGAAGCTCGCTCTCCCATTCCTCCAGAAGCGCCGTCGGATGGTCGCGGCCGGCGTAGCTTCCCTCGAGGTAGCGGCAGTTCCACTTGTCGCGGTCGGACTCGCTCATGTCGCTGTCATGCCGGGCGGAAGGGGGGCATCGAGGCGCGGCGGCAGACGGCCCTGCGGCGGCAGTGCAATTCGGCCTGCCGGCGGGGCAGTGCGCTCAGAGCCTGGTCGCCGGTTCGCCCATGAAGCTCCCTTCATCCATGAATCCGAACGCGTCGGGGGCATCCTCGGACTTTATCAGCTCGGCCGGTGCTGCGGCCGCGGCGTGATTCATCGGGACTTCTCCGTTCGCGTATGCTCCGTGCTAACTGTGCTCGAGCTGCGACCAGTGCCACGGCTCGTAGTGCAGACCGTAACGGTTGTTCTCGCCGTACGGCATCGAGAAACCGAAACGCTCGGCGTTGCGCTGCAGCCAGAAAAAGGCGTCGGACCGGTCGAAGCCCGCCGTCAGCGGCCGTGTGCCCGGCGTCGCGATGTCGATCGCCCGGCCGGTATGGTGTTCGCTGAAGCCCGGCGCGGCGTTGACCTTCAGTATCGAGTCGATGTGCTGTCCGCTCTCCAGCTTCGCGCGAATCAGCTCGATCTGATAGCTGACGCTGCGAAAGCCGGACACGAGCAGCAGTGTGATGCCGTCTTTCTCTGCGGCGGCCTTCATTGCCCGCCAATCCCGCGCCGTGTCCGGATGCAGACGCTGCATGCGTCCCATGATGTTCGGCTCCACGTCCTCGAGCGTTTCCGTCTCCTGATGCGTCGGCAACGGCGGATCGACCCCGTAGTCCGCGGGGATGCCGAGCTCGGCGAACAGCTGCAGCACATGCACCGTCATGACTCAGCTCTGTATCATCGGCAACAATCGACGGCTCATGCGCTCGGATTGTACAGGCCGGGCGGCGGGTTGGCTCGCGTCGCGGCACCGCGACGGCGCGCGGACGGGAACCGGCAGCCGGCCGAGTCAACGGAGTGAAGGCAATGGCACGACGCCGCGACAACACGCGCCCGACGCGCTCGATCAGCTCCCGGATCGGGAGTTTCGTGGCGCGCACGCTCGTGGCCGTGCTCGTGCTATGGCTCGGCGTGACGGCCGGCGCCGTCGCTCTGCTGCGTTACGTGGATCCGCCCGTCACCGCGATGATGTTTCAGCAACCGGTGCCGCTGCGCGAGGTACAGCATCACTGGGTCGAGCGGCGGGCGATTGCCGTGGCCGCCGCGCATGCCGTCATCGCGGCCGAAGACCAGCGCTTTCTGACGCACAACGGCTTCGATCTCGAGTCGATAGAGCGCGCGCTCGAGGATTACCGGGCGGGCGAGGGGCTGCGCGGCGCATCGACGATCACACAGCAGGTCGCGAAGAACCTGTTCCTGTGGCCCGGTCGCAGCTTCGTGCGCAAGGGCGTCGAGGCCTACTTCACGCTGCTGATCGAGGCGTTCTGGACGAAGGAGCGGACTCTCGAGGTGTACCTGAACGTCGCCGAGCTCGGCACGGGCGTGTTCGGCGTCGAGGCGGCGGCGCGCCGGTTCTTTCGCACGTCGGCCGGCGAGCTGACAGCGGAGCAGGCGGCGCTGCTCGCGGCGGTCCTGCCGAGCCCGCGCCGCTACAGCGTCGAGCAGCCGAGCGACTACGTGCGCGGGCGGCGGGACTGGGTGCTCGGGCAGATGCGGTCGCTCGACACGGACGGCCATTTCAACGCGCTCGCATGGTAAAGGTCTCCTCCGGACGCGACGCGCCGTTCGCGCGCGGCTTCCCGCCGGTTGCGTCGCGAGACGCGCGGGTGCTGATCCTGGGAAGCCTGCCCGGCGAGAAGTCGATCGAGATGCAGCAGTACTACGCGCAGCATCGGAATGCGTTCTGGCGCATCCTCGGAGAATTGTGCGGCGCCGGGCCCCAGCTGCCTTACGCCGCCAGGCTGCGCAAGCTGCGCGCCTGCGGCATCGCGCTGTGGGATGTGCTGGCGGCGGGCGAGCGGCGGGGCAGCCTCGACTCCGCGATCGTGACGTCGACGATCGAGGTGAACGACTTCCACTCGTTCTTCGCACTGCACCGCGGCATTCGCCTGGTCTGCTTCAACGGCCGCAAGGCAGCCGATCTATACCGGCGTTACGTGCTGCCGACGCTGCCGTCCGCCGCCGCCGAGCTCGATGCACGGCTGCTGCCGTCCACGAGCCCGGCGCATGCGGCGCGCAGCTTCGAGCAGAAGCTCGCGCTGTGGGCGGAAGCGCTGCGCGGGCACATCGGCGGCCGGGTCGACTGAACGCCGCGGCCGCGCGGCGGCGTCACGTGCGCGGCGGCTCGTCCTGTCGCGGCGGTTCGGAATCGCCTGCGGGCACGTCGGAAGTGCCGTCGTGATACGGATCCGGCTCAGTGGGTCGCGGATCTTCCGGCGCGCCCGCCGCGGGCGGCGGTTCCTCCGCCGGGTGCGCAGGCCCCTGCGGCCAGTCCAGGTCGAACGGGAACGGCCGCCGCTCGCTGTTGTAGGTCAGATATCGAAACACCTGATATGTGTACGTCGCCAGCGACTGGCCGAACGCGCGCAGCTTGGCATTGGGCTCTCCCGTGAACAGCACCCACAGGAACTGAAGCACGACGACAGCGGCCGTGACGAGCTCCGCGATGCCGTACAGCACCACGAACACGAGCATGAAGACCAGGCGCAGCCAGGTCGTCTTGGCCTTGAGGTTCTCTTCCAGCGGCCGGCCGTTGGCCGGCCGGCCCGACGGTGACGAGCTCGAATTCATGGGCCTGCTCCTGAAACGATCGCGGTTCGAGGAACTTTTCGTCGCAGCATAATACTCCGGGCCGCTCGGCCGCTACGGCTTCGGGCCTTGCGCGGCGCTGGCGGGCAGCTCGAGCTCTACGAGCAGCCCGGGACGGTTGTCCTTCAGGCAGAGCCGCCCGTCATGCTGGTCCGCGACGGCCTTGACCAGCGACAGCCCGAGGCCGTTGCCGGGCAGCGAGCGCGCCTGGTCGAGGCGGGCGAACCGCTGCAGCACACGCTCGCGGTCGTGCGGGTCGATGCCGGGGCCGGTGTCGGCGACCCTGACGACGTAAGTCTGGACGGCGCCGGCGCCGCGGTCGAGCGCGATCCGGATCGAGCCGCCTTCGGGTGTGTACTTGATCGCATTGTCGAGTACGTTCGTCAGCGCCTGCGCGAGCAGCTCCCGGTCGCCGAAGACGGTCGCCGGCGGAGCCGATTCGAGCCCCGGGCATTCGAGAGCGATGCGCCGTTCCTCGGCCGCGGCCTGGTACAACTCGCAGACGTCGCGTACGATCCGGGTCAGGTCCACGTCCGCGAAAGCGCTGCGGTACGCGCCGGATTCGATGCGCGCGATCCGGAGCAGCGCGTTGAACGTCGCGAGCAACGCCTCCGCCTGAGCCACGCTCTCGGCAATGCCCTCTCTGCTCGGGCTCGATTCGCCCGCCAGCGTCTCGAGCCGGTTCTTGAGGCGCGTCAGCGGCCCGCGCAGGTCGTGGGCGATGCTGTCGCCGACGTGCCGGATGCCGCCCATCAGTGTCTCGATCTGGTCGAGCATCGCGTTCAGATTCGCGATCAGCTCGTCGTATTCGTCATCCGTGCCGCGCACGGGCACGCGCTGGCTCAGATCGCCGGCAATGATCTTCCGCGTCGTCCTGTTGATCTGCGCGACGCGCCGCTGCGCGCTCCAGCCGACCAGGAGCCCGCCGATCAGTGCGAGCCCGAGCGTCAGGCTGAGGCCCCACAGCGATGCGTCCCGGAACGTCGCGTTGATGCGCTCGAGCTCGCGGATGTCCCTGCCGACCATCAGGCGGAAGCCGGGACCGACGCCGAGCACCAGAGCGCGCACGGGCGTCAGGTCGCCGTCCGTCTCGGCTTTCAGGAAGTCGTACCAGCCGCCGCTGCGGTCGAATTCCCGCGGCCAGTAGCCGACGTTGCCGGCAAGCGGGCGCAGGCCGGCGTCGACGAGCAGGTAGGCGTAGCGGTTCTCCGTGTCGCGCCGGACGCGCTCGTTGATCACGTCGACGAGGCCCACCAGGCCCCGGCGATCGGCCTGCTCGAGCAGGCCCTTGATCTCGGTCTCGATGATGGCGTTCGTCTGGCGCTCGAGGTAGCCGAGCGTGGACCAGTAAATGAACGTGAACAGCGCGAGCACCGACAGGCTGAACAGCGCCATGTAAACGAGCGTCAGCTGGAAGACGCTGGTTCGCAGCAGTGCCGGCAGCCTCATCTGCGGCGGAATCCTGCGGCGCCGCTCACGGCGTCTCGTCGAGCCGGTAGCCGACTCCGCGGACGGTGTGAAGCAGCGGCTTCGGGAAGTCGCGATCGATCTTCGAGCGCAGCCGGCTCACGTGAACGTCGATGACGTTCGTCTGCGGGTCGAAGTGATAGTCCCAGACGCCCTCGAGCAGCATCGTCCGGGTCACGACCTGCCCGGCATGGCGCATCAGGAACTCCAGCAGCTGAAACTCTCGCGGCTGAAGATCGATTCTGCGGCCGGCGCGGTGCACTTCGCGCCGCAGCAGGTCCATGCGCAGATCGCCGATCTCGAGCACGGTCTCGGCGCCGCCGCCGCGCGCGGCCGAGCGCCTGATCAAAGCCTCGAGCCGCGCCAGCAGCTCGCTGAACGCGAAGGGTTTGACGAGGTAGTCGTCGCCGCCGGCCTTCAGGCCCTTGACCCGGTCGTCGACCTCGCCGAGGGCGCTGAGGATCAGCGCGGGGGTCTCGTCGTTCGACGCTCGCAGCGTGCGTATCACCGCAAGCCCGTCGACGCCCGGCAGCATCCGGTCGACGATCAGGGCGTCGTAGTTCTCCGTCGTGGCGAGGAACAGCCCGTCCTTGCCGTTATCGGCATGGTCGACGTTCCACCCGGCTTCCGTCAGCCCCTTTTGTACGAAGGACGCGACTTCCCTGTCGTCCTCGATGATCAATACACGCACTTGCGGCGGCGGGTCCTCCGCGGCCGGCGAAAATCACCGGCCGCTCGCATCGGCCGCGCCGCGCTCGGCCTCACGAATGCTTCGCCAGGGCCTTCGCGTCGTCGCGGCTCAGTTTGTAGATCCTGCTGATAGGGTAACTAAAACCGCCGACCTCGACTGCGTCGAATTTCGCGTGGATGCGGCTGCCGAAAGACGTGATGCCGATCGTCCAGGCGAACTTCAGGTCGTGGCTCGGCCGGAACAGCTCCACCAGGTACGGATCGAACGGCGACGACCACACGATCAGCGTGTCGTTGTCGACGGCGTGCCAGCTGTGCAGCCGCCTCAGGGCGGGGATGCTGTCGACCGGCTCGAGGCTCGTCACCTGCGGGACGCCCAGCTCGTCGATCTCGAGCTGCTCGACCGGGTCGACCCGGTCCCGATCGACTTTCGCGGGATCGACCGCAGCGGCGCCCGCGGCGCCGGTCAGTGCAAGCAGCGATAGAGCGATCATGGATCTCATACAACACCTCCTGCGCAAGTCGTTCCGCCTACGGATTCCGACGTTAGTCGGGTCGAGCTGAACGACGCATTAACGGTGGCGGGGAAGCGAACGCGTGCACGTGCACGGCGTCCGGGGCATGAGTCAGTTGGACCGGTCCGCGGGCGGGCGGTTCATGACAAAACCGTAGGGTTCCGGTGAGCCTCGTGTAAGGCGCCTTGCCTTAACTTGCCGCCTCAGACGCACATGCACCGAACAGGAGGAAAGCGCATGACAGGCTCAACGAACAGGACGAGAACGTGGCGCGGCCCGGTCGCGACCGCTGTGGCGGCCGCACTCGCGGCCGGTGCGCTGGTGGAGCTCGCGCCTGCGCCGCTGACGCAGGCTTTCGCACAGGAACAGGCCGAGATCGCGCAGCCGGGCGGCGCGGTGTCTTTCGCGGACGTCGTCGAGCAGGCGAGCCCGGCCGTCGTCAACATTTCCGTGACGAAGGTGAGCCGGAGCGAGCCCGCCGCGAGCTTCGGTCAACGTTTCCAGGGCATGCCGAACGCGCCGCTCGAGGAGTTCTTCGGGCGCTTCTTCGAGGCGCCGGGGTTCCCGCCGCAGGCGCCGCGGCGCTCCGAGGGTGCGGGCTCCGGTTTCGTCGTTGACGCGGAAGGCTATATCGTCACGAACTACCACGTCGTCAGCGAGACGGAGAAGATCGTCGTCACTTTCGCGGACGGCGAGCAGCTCGACGCGGAGATCGTCGGGCAGGATCCGAAAACCGATCTCGCATTGCTGAAGGTCGAGGCGGACCGACCGCTGCCGTTCGTGAAATTCGGCGATTCGGCCGAGGCGCGCATCGGCGAGTGGGTGCTCGCGATCGGCAATCCTTTCGGCCTCGGCGGCACGGCGACGGCCGGCATCATTTCGGCCCGCGGCCGCGACATCCAGTCGGGCCCGTACGACGACTATCTGCAGATCGACGCGCCGATCAACCGCGGCAACTCCGGCGGCCCGGTATTCAACACCCGGGGAGAGGTCATCGGCGTCAACACGGCGATCTTCTCGCCGAACGGCGGAAACATCGGCATCGGGTTCGCGATTCCGTCGAATCAGGCCGCCTCGGTCATCGCCCAGCTGAAGGAAGGCGGCGTCGTCGAGCGAGGCTGGCTCGGTGTGCAGATCCAGGACATCGACGAGGATCTGGCGGCGACGCTCGGGCTCGATCGGCCCGAAGGCGCTCTCGTGGCGTCCGTCGTCGACGACAGCCCCGCGGCTGCGGCGGGTATCGAAGCCGGCGACGTCGTGACGAGCTTCGGAGGCCGGGACGTCGACTCGGCCCGCACGCTGAGCCGCGTCGTGGCGTCGCACAAGCCCGGCGAGGATGCCGAGATCGAGATCGTGCGGCAGGGCGAGCGCCGCACCCTCGAGGTCCAGCTCGGTGACTCGTCCGACTCCCAGCAGCTCGCCGGCGGTCCCGGCTCGTCGGCCGACGCCGCCGATCTCGGTCTGCGGCTCGGTCAGCTGAACGATCAGCGGCGCGCGCAGCTCGGACTGCCGGAGGACGTCGAGGGCGTCGTGGTCATGGACGTCCGACCGGGCAGCGCGGCCGCCGAGAAGGGACTTCGGCCCGGCGACGTGATCATGCAGGTCAACCAGCGTGCGGTCACGTCCGTCGACGATGCGGTGCGCGAGCTGACGCAGGCGCAGCGGCAGGGCACGAACGCTCTGGTCCTGGTCCGCGACGCCAACGGTCAGCGGTTCGTCGCGATGAGCTTCTCGTGACGGAGCGCCGCGGCGCCTGAGCGGCGCGCGAGCTTTTTCGCAACTCCCCTGCTGCACGACGTGCAGCGCCTAGGCCCCGGCAACGTCCTCCCCGCCGGGGCCTTCTTTTTTCGTGCCGGGACCGCCGGCGCACGCAAGGTGCTCTCGAGGCCACGGCGCGGCTTGTCCGCCGCTTCCCGCCCGGTCGATAATCGGGCGGC
>JAFGNC010000424.1 GCA_016927175.1 Gammaproteobacteria bacterium
CGGGATCGAAGAGGGCGAGCTGACGATCGACGGGTTCGCGCCGCGCGCGACCGCGCTGCGCGGGACGCTGGCGATCTCGGACGGCGCGGTAGCCGGGCAGGGCATCGAAGGCGTGTTCCTCGACGGGCCGATCAGCGCGAGCGTCGCGCCGGCGGAGCTCGACGGCTACCGCGCCCGGCTCGAGGTCGACGGAGAGGTCACGGCGGACGCGGTCGCGCGGGCGTTCTCGCTGCCGATCGAGCAGCAGGTGGCGGGGCAGACCCGCTGGCGCGGCACGCTGATGATCCCGTCGCAGCGCGAGGACGGCTCCGCGGCGGCGCCGCTCCGCGTCGGCATCACGTCGAACCTGACCGGCGTGGCGCTGAACTTCCCGGCGCCTTTCGACAAGGCGCCCGCGGCGGCCACGACGCTGCAGGTGGACTTCTCGCTCGGCTCGGATCGGCTCGGCGTCGAAGGGCATCTCGGCGCGAGCCGGCGGTTCGCGCTCGACTTCGAGGGCGGCGACGGCGGCTTCATGCTGCACCGCGGCGCGCTGCGTTTCGGCGGCCTCGCGCCGGAGCCCGGTCCGCCGGGCCGGTTCGCCGTGACCGGGAGCCTCGCCGCCCTCGACTTCGACGCTTGGCTCGACGCGGCGCGCTCGATGGGGCTCGGCGCCCTCGGCCGCGACGTCAGCGAGAGCATCGGTCCGGCGGCGCTCGACGCCGACCTCGAGATCGGGGACCTGTCGGGTCTCGGCCAGCACCTCGGCAGCGGCACGCTGAGCGTGCGCCGCGGCGGCGACGAATGGCTGATCGACGTCGACACCGTCCCGGTGGCGGGCTCGATAGAGGTGCCGACCGGCGTGGTCGGGCGCCCCGCGATCGTCGCGAACATGCAGCGTCTGCACATCGAGC
Organism: Gammaproteobacteria bacterium; assembly: GCA_016927175.1. GTDB lineage: Bacteria > Pseudomonadota > Gammaproteobacteria > Steroidobacterales > Rariloculaceae > ZC4RG20. Next base: position 894 of record JAFGNC010000424.1, read on the forward strand.
CGGGCGAGCCGGGCGAGCCGGGCGAGGGCGCGGGGCTCGCAGGCCTCGATCCGCGCGAGCTGCCGGGTCTGCTGCTGAAGGCGGAGAGCTTCGCGTTCGGACCGCGCCGCCTCGGCGACCTGACCGCCGACGTCCGCGCCGACGCGGTCGGACTGCGCCTCGTGTCGTTCGAGGCGAGCAGCGCCGCGTTCACCGTGGACGGCAGCGGCGGCTGGTTCGACGGCCCCGACGGCGCGACGACGCGGCTCGCGTTCAGCCTGAACGCGACGGACGTCGCCGGCGCGCTCGAGCAGCTCGCGCTCGACCCGATCGCCGAGGGGGATTCGGCCGAGATCACGGCCAGCGTGTACTGGCCCGGCGCGCCGTCGGCCGACTGGACACAGCATCTCGGCGGCGACGTGGCGCTGCGGCTCGGCACCGGCAGCCTGCTCGACATCGATCCCGGCGCGGGCCGCGTCGTCGGACTGATGAGCATCAGCGCGCTGCCCCGCAGGCTGGCGCTCGATTTTCGCGACGTGTTCAACAAGGGCTTCGTGTTCGACGAGATCTCCGGCGACTTCGCGATCCTGGACGGCAACGCCTATACCGACAACCTGAAGGTCACCGGCCCCGTGGCCGAGATCGGCGTCGCCGGCCGCATCGGCCTGCGGGACCGCGACTACAGCCAGCAGGCGGTCGTGACCGCCGAGCCCGGTAAGATGCTGCCCACGGTCGGCGGGCTGATCGGCGGTCCGGGCGTCGGCGCCGCGCTGCTGATCTTCACGCGGATCTTCAAGGAGCCGCTGAAAGGCATCGGGCGCGCGTCCTACTGCGTGACGGGGAGCTGGGAGCAGCCGGTCGTCGAGCGGCTCAGCGCCGAGCAGCTCGAGCAGGGCCGGCTGTGCGCCGAGCTGCCGGGCGGCGCCTCGCCACGGCCCGCGCAGACCGCCGGACGCGACACAGACGGCTGAGAAACGAGCAGAGGGTTCGAGACATGAGGGCCGCCGCAATCCAGATGACGAGCGGGCGCGACGTCGAGCGCAACCTGGCCGACGCCCGCGAGCTGATCGCGCAGGCAGCGGAGCAGGGTGCCGAGCTGATCGTGCTGCCCGAGAACTTCTCGTTCCTCGGGGCCGACGACGCCGAAAGGCTGGCGGCGGCCGAGGCTCCCGGCGACGGGCCGGCGCAGCGCTTCCTGGCCGAGCGGGCCGCGGCGCACGGCGTCTGGCTGGTCGGCGGCACGGTGCCGATCCGCGACCGGAACGATCGTGCACGCTCCCGGTCTATGTTGATGTCGCCCGACGGAAAATGCGCGGCGGCGTACGACAAGATCCACCTGTTCGACGTCGCGATACCGGGTCAGGAACAGGAGAGCTACCGCGAGTCGGCCACGACGGTGCCGGGAGATCAGGTCGTCGCTCATCCGACGCCGCTCGGCCGGATCGGCATGACGGTCTGCTACGACATCCGATTCCCGGCGCTTTTCCACCGGCTGGCCACACTCGGTACGGACCTTCTGGTCGTGCCGGCGGCCTTCACGGTGCCGACCGGCAGAGTGCACTGGCAACCGCTGCTGCAGGCGCGCGCGATCGAGTCGCTGACCTTCGTCGTGGCGGCGGCGCAGTGGGGCGAGCACGCCGGCGGACGCAGGACCTACGGCCATTCCATGATCGTCGGGCCGTGGGGAGAAGTGCTCGCGGTCCGGGAGGAGGGCGCTGGCGTCGTGTCGGCGGAACTCGATATGATCGGACTGGAACGAATACGCAACCAATTTCCGGTGCTGCAGCACCGGCGAGAGCTATAGCATGATTCAGGCTCAGATTCAGATTCCGACGCCGGCGGTGACCCGCGTCACCGATCCGCTCGATATCGTGCAGCAGCGGCTGCTCGCGCCCGCGGGTCTCGACCTCGAATCCATCGATCGCGCGCTCGGCGAGCTGATGGCGCGCAACCTCGATTACGGCGATCTGTACTTCCAGAGCACGCGTTACGAGAGCTGGTCGGTCGAGGACGGCACCGTCAGGGAAGGCGTCTACAGCATCGACCGCGGCGTCGGTATTCGCGCGATCTCCGGCGAAAAGACCGGTTTCGCTTATGCGGACCAGCTCGACATGGCGTCGCTGATCGACGCGGCGCATGCCGCGCGAGGCATCGCGCGAACGGCGGGGGACGCGCGCGTCAAGGTCGGCAGCACGCCGTCCGCCCCGACGCTGTACGCGGCCGTCGATCCGCTGCCGACTCTCGAGGATCGCGAGAAGGTCGAGCTGCTGGCGAGTCTCGACAGCTACGCGCGCAAGCTCGATCCGCGCATCATCCAGGTCGTCGGCAGTCTCGCCGGCGTCTACGAGCTGATTCTGATCCGCTCCTCCGACGGCGTGCTGGCCGCGGACGTGCGGCCACTCGTGCGTCTGAACGTATCGGTCATCGTCGAGAAGGACGGCCGGCGCGAGCAGGGATACGCCGGCGGCGGAGGGCGCGGCGACTTTTCCGTGATCGCCGGCAGCGGCATGGCCGAGCGGATCGCGCAGGAAGCGGTGCGGCAGGCGAACGTGAACCTCGAGGCCGTGCAGGCGCCCGCCGGCAACATGCCCGTCGTGCTGGGGCCGGGGTGGCCCGGCGTGCTGCTGCACGAGGCGATCGGCCACGGGCTCGAGGGCGACTTCAACCGCAAGGGTACTTCCGCGTTCAGCGGCAGAGTCGGCGAGCGCGTCGCGACGCCGCTGTGCACGGTCGTCGACGACGGCACGCTGCCCGGCCGCCGCGGCTCGCTGAACATCGACGACGAAGGCACGCCGACGCACTGCACGACGCTGATCGAGAACGGCGTGCTGAAGGGCTACATGCACGACAAGCTGAACGCCGGGCTCATGAAGAGCGCGCCGACCGGCAACGCCCGCAGGGAGTCATATGCGTTCGTGCCGATGCCGCGCATGACCAACACGTACATGCTGCCGGGCGACTCCGACCCGGAGGAGATCATCGCGTCGGTCGAGCGCGGCCTCTACGCGCCGAACTTCGGCGGCGGGCAGGTCGACATAACGTCCGGCAAGTTCGTGTTCTCCGCGAGCGAGGCATACCTGATCGAGCGCGGCAAGAAGACGCGGCCCGTCAAGGGCGCGATGCTGATCGGCAGCGGGCCGGAGGTCCTGACCCGCGTGTCGATGGTCGGTAACGACCTGCAGCTCGACCCCGGCATCGGCGTCTGCGGCAAGGAAGGGCAGTCCGTGCCGGTCGGCGTCGGGCAGCCGACGCTGAAGATCGACGCGCTGACGGTCGGCGGCACCGAAACCTGAGCGTACCTCCAGGAGGGGCAGGGCCTGTTCGTGCCGAAAAGGCGCCCTGACCCCGCCGCGTTCCCGCCCGCGCGCCCGGCTCTGCGCGCGGGACCGATCGCCCCCCGATCGCCCCCGTGTGACCTGATTCGCTGAGCGGCGCCGCCGCCTGCGCTATCGTCGCCCCGTTCCGAGCTGACGGTCCGGTGGCGAATGGACTCCGAATCTCGTTCACGGCGGTCGTCCCGCCCCGGGCGGCGCGCGGCGAAGTCTGACGAGCCCCTCGAGGACACGGCGATCCGCTGTCTGTCGAAGGACGAGCGCGCGAAGCTGTCGATCGATTCGTGGGAGCCTTCTCTGCTGCGGCGTCTGCTGCGCGCGGCGAATCGGCTTCCGGACCGGTCCGGCGAAGGCGGTTCCGGCGAATGAAGGCGGGTGAGCCTTGCCGACGCGTCGGAACGTTCGTTACCGGCGCGGCCGGGCGTGGTCGAGGTTGAACCGATGTGGATGTCGAAGCCCCTGTATGAAAGCCTGCCGTTCTGCTACATGGCGATCGGCCTCGTGGTCACCGCCGTGGCCTTCTTCGTGGATCACGGGCGCTGGCAGGCGCTCGCCTTCGCCGTCGGCCTTTCGCTGCTGGTCGGGGGGCTCGTGCTGTGGCTGAAGCGGCGCGACTATCGCTCGAGCCGCAGCCGCACGCCGTTCGAGAAGACGCTCTGACGGGGGTGCTTCAGTCGCGCGACTGAGCGAGCGCGCCGCCCGTCTCCTCTTCGTCGAGATCGTCCGCGAGGTCCGCGCCGCGACCCTCGCCGTCGTCCTCGTCGCCGTCCGCGTCGCCGTCGTCCTCCGCGCGGTTTTCCGCCGCGTCGGCGTCGTCCTCTTCGTCGAAATCGTCGGCGTCGTCGTCGAGAGCGGTATCCGTCTCGGTAAACCCTTCGTGCTCCGCAGTCGCCGGGCGAGCGGCTCGAAACACGATCGTGTGGTCGCCGACCTGCACGATGTCCCCGTCCGCGAGCGTGTGGTGCTTGACGCGGCGCGAGCCGACGAAAATGCCGTTCGTGCTGTTCAGGTCCTCGATGACCGACTGCCCTCTGTCGGTGACGATCTGCGCGTGATGCCGCGAGATGAACTTGCTGCGCACCTGCACGTCGTTGTCGGGCGTCCGGCCGATGATCGCGCGTCCCGGCGGCAACTCGAAGTGCGCCACGAACTGGTTGTGAAAGTACAGGTCGACGCCTGCCGGCGTCGCGGCGCCCGGAACCGGAAAGCGGCCCGTCATCGACGCGCTCCGCTCGCGCTCGCGAACGCGCTGCGCGTACTCGACCCACTGCAGCTCTTCGACCGCGGTCATGACGAGCCCGGCGTCGACGGTGCGTTTCTCCTCCGTGAACGCGCACAGCATCGCCGTGTCGCACAGGATGTTCGTCAGCCTCGGCACGCCGCCGGAATAGCGAAAGATGACGTCGAACGCATCTTCCTCGAAGATCGTCCTGCCCGCGGCGCCCGCGACCTCGAGCCGGTGCAGGATGTATTCCCGCGTCTCGCGCTTCGACAGCGCGCTCAGATGGAAGCGCAGCCGCACGCGCTGCATCAGCTGCTCGAGCCGCGGCGAATCGAGCTTGCGGGAGAGCTCCGGCTGCCCCGCGAAGATGATGCGCAGCAGCTTCTCCTTCTGCGCCTCGATGCCGGACAGCAGCCGGATCTCCTCGAGCACCTTGCGGGACAGGTTCTGCGCCTCGTCGACCACGAGCAGGACCTTCTTGCCGGCGGCATATTGCTCGACCATGAAGTCCTTCAGCATCGAGAGCAGCTCGATCTTGCGCATGCGGAAGGGCTTGTAGCCGAACTCGACCAGCAACGCCTGCAGGAACTCGACCGGCGACAGCTGCGTCTGGTTCACGTGCGCCAGCACGACGTCGTCGCCGAGCTCGGCGAGGAAGCTTTCGATCAGCGTCGTCTTGCCGGAGCCGATGTCGCCGGTGATGACGACGAAGCCGTCGGCGAGCCAGATCGTGGACTCCATGTAAGCCTTGGCCCGCGCGTGCTGCTTGCTGGCAAACAGGAACTGCGGATCCGGCGTCAGCCGGAACGGCGGTTCGTTCAGTTGGAAGAGCTCGCAGTACATCGGTCGCGTCAGGTTGAGGCTTGTCGAAGCCTAATACAAGCGACCGGCCGTTTCGAGGGACCGCCTCACGTCTCGGCGGCGCCCACCTCCGACCGCAGGAGCCGGAGCCGCTCGAGCAGCTGCTCACGGCTCGTGTCGACGATCGTCAGGTGCCCGAGCTTGCGGCCGGGCCTCGGCGCCTTGCCGTAATCGTGCAGGTGAACGCCCGGGATCGACAGCAGACGTTCCCGCGGCGGCATGCGTCCGAGCAGGTTCACCATGCCGGCGACGCCCCGCGGGGACGCGTCGCCCAGCGGCCAGCCGAGCACGGCCCGCAGATGATTTTCGAACTGGCTGGTCTCGGCGCCCTCGATCGTCCAGTGACCGGAGTTGTGCACACGCGGCGCCATCTCGTTGGCGACGAGCGTGCCGCCGGCATGGAAGAACTCGACCGTCAGGACTCCCCGATAGTCGAGGCGGTCGAGCAGCGCGTCGAGCGCTCGCTTCGCCGTGTCCCACAGATGCGGATCGTCGTACGGCGCCGTCGTCGCGGCCAGGATGCCGCTCTCGTGCTCGTTCTCCGCGAGCGGGTAGTAGACGCGCTCGCGGTCGGCACCCTGCACGGCAATCAGGGACAGCTCACGCTCGAAGCGGACCCACTGCTCCGCGATGCACGGGACCTCGCCGAGATCGGTGAAGGCTCGCTCGAGCTCGTCCGCGGATCGCGCGACGCGCTGTCCGCGTCCGTCGTAACCCATGCGGCGGGCCTTCAGCACGATCGGCCACTCGAGCTGCGCGGCCGCGTGCCGCAGCGCGGCGCGTTCGCCGACCTCGACGAAAGGCGCAGTCGCGATGCCGAGCTCGCTGAACAGACGCTTCTCGGCCAGCCGGTCCTGTGCCGCCGCGACGGCCGCCGCGCCAGGGCGGACCGGCGCGAAACGCGCCGCCGCCTCGAGAGCCTCGACCGGCACGTTCTCGATCTCGAGCGTTACGGCGTCGACGTCCTTCGCCAGCGCGGCCAGCGCCTCGGCATCGTCGAGCGCGCCGAGCCGCAGCTGCGCGACCTGGCCGCCGGGCGAGTCCCCGCTACGGTCGAGCAGGATGCATTCGATGCCGAGCGGGTAGCCGGCGAGCGCGAGCATGCGGCCGAGCTGACCTGCGCCGACGATGCCTACTCTCGCGCGTTTCATGCACGTGCCCGTTCTGCGGTCGAGCCGGCGGCTATTCTGCCCGGCGCGGGTCCGGCTGCTCGAGGACGCTGGACGTCTGCGCCGCTCGATACTCGTCGAGGGCGGCCGCGATGTCGGAATGCTTGTTGGCGAGGATAGCGCTCGCGAGCAGCGCCGCATTGACGGCGCCGGCCCGGCCGATCGCGAGCGTGCCGACCGGCACGCCCGCCGGCATCTGCACGATCGACAGCAGGGAGTCCATGCCGTTCAGCGTTCGCGACTTGATCGGGACGCCGAGCACGGGCAGGCGCGTTTTCGCGGCCGTCATGCCCGGCAGGTGCGCGGCGCCCCCGGCGCCGGCGATGATCACCTCGAGGCCGCGCTCCGCGGCGCTGGCGGCGTACTCGTACAGCCGGTCGGGCGTCCGGTGAGCGGAGACGATCTCGACTTCGTGCGGAACGCCGAGCTTCTCGAGCGTCTCCGCGCCGTGACGCATCGTGGACCAGTCCGAGACCGATCCCATGATGACTCCGACGAGTGGTTTCATCGCGGCATTGTACAGCAGGTAGAATCTGACTTCTCACCCGCGCGCCTGCACCGCGGGGCCTTCCGCAGATGAAGATTGGTGGTCAGCATGGAGCCTAACGTCGTCAAGGAGTCTTTGTCGAAAGCCGCAGTCGGAGCCGTCGAGCTCGCGACACGGCTCGGCGCGGATCAGGCCGAGGCGGGCGTCAGCCACGAGGAGGGGTTGTCGCTGACGGTCAGGATGGGGGAGCTCGAATCGGTCGAGCGCCAGCGCGACCGCGGCCTCGCCGTGACCGTCTACAAGGACCGGCGCAAGGGCGCGGCCACGACCAGCGACTTCTCCGAGCGCGGCATCGAGGACACCGTCAGGAAGGCGCTCAGCATCGCGACGTTCACCGCCGAGGATCCGTATGCCGGTCTTGCGGACGCCGGTCTGATGGCGCGCGAGTTTCCGGATCTCGAGCTGTATTTCCCGAGCGGCCTCGACGTCGACCGGGCGACGGAGATCGCGCTGCGCACCGAGAACGCGGCCCGCGAGGCGGATCCGCGTATCGAGAACTCGGAGGGCGCAACGGTCGGCACGGGCGAGGGGGTGCGCGTCTACGCGAACAGCCACGGCTTCGTCGGCGGCTACCCGACCAGCAGCCATTCGGCCAGCTGCAGCGTCATCGCGAAGAGCGGCAACTCGCTCGAGCGCGACTACTGGTACACCGTCGCCCGCTCGTTCGACGATCTCGAGAGTCCCGAGGCCGTCGGCCGCGAGGCCGCGTCGAGAGCCGTGCGCCGGCTCGGCGCGCGGCAGGTCCCGACGAAGGCCGTGCCGGTCCTCTATCCGGCGGAGCTCGCGCGCGGGCTGTTCGGGCATCTGGTCTCGGCGATCCGGGGGACGGCGCTGTACCGCAAGTCGACTTTTCTGCTCGATGCGCAGGGCAGGAAGATCTTTCCCGAAGACGTCGACGTCGAAGAGGATCCCTTCATCCCGCGCGGTATGGCGAGCGCCGCGTTCGACAGCGAGGGGGTCGCGACGCGCCGCAGGAAGCTGATCGACCGGGGCGTGCTCGAGGGCTACGTGCTGTCCAGCTATTCCGCGCGCCGTCTCGGTCTTCAGACGACCGGCAATGCCGGCGGCATTCACAATCTGATCGTGCGTCCGACGGCCGGCTCGCTCGATGAGCTGATCGCGGACTGCGACGAGGGCTTTCTGGTCGGGGAGCTGCTCGGGCAGGGAGTCAACATCGTGACCGGGGACTACTCGCGCGGCGCGGCCGGCTACTGGATCGAACGCGGCCGGATCGCGTATCCGGTCAACGAGGTCACGATCGCCGGCAACCTGAGCGACATCTTTGCCTCGATACTGGCGGTCGGCTCCGACGTCGACGCCCGCGGCGCCGTGCGCACGGGCTCGGTGCTGGTCGGCCGCATGACCGTCGCCGGTCAGTGAGCGCGCCGCTGCCGCGGCGGCTCGGCCGCGGCGATCTGCTCCAGCTGCGCCTCGATGTCGACGTCGCGCGCGATCAGGTCAGCCAGCGTCTCGTTTCCCAGCGCGTCGTCGAGTGCCCGCTCCATCCTGTCCGCGAGGTTCTGCACGGTGCGCCATTCGTGGCCCGTGCGGTCGAGGCCGTGGCCGCGCACGGCGCCTGCGATCTCGCGCAGCGTCATCAGGTGTAGATCGCGCGCGGGCACGAGGCGCGAGTCCTTCGTTTCGGTCAGCAGATTCTGCTGCGTCAGCGCGCCGATCACCGGCTCGAGCAGGTGTTGCGGCACGCGGATCCGCGCCGCCAGGCTTTCGGCCCGCCAGCCGTGGCCGGGCTCGGCGAAGTCGCGGCCGACGAGCAGCATCACGACGAACGCGAGCCGCTCGCGCAGCCCATGGGACACGGCCGGCGTGCGCGGCCCGTAGCGAAGGTAGGCCGGGTTCTGCAGGTAGAACGTCAGCTGCGTGCCGAGCAGCAGTATCAGCCACGAGAAGTACAGCCACAGCATCGCCATGATCACGATCGCGAAGCTCGAGTAGATCGCGTCGTAGCGGCTCGCCTCGACGACGAGCTTAGTGAACAGGTTGCCGCCGCCGACCCAGATCAGGCCGGCGAACAGCCCGCCGAGCGCGGCCGCCCGCAGCCGCACGCGCGTGTTCGGCACGAACAGATACAGCACGGTGAATGCCGCCATGATCAGCACGTAGGGCGTCAGCGCACCGAGCGTCGTGATCACGTCGCCGATGACCGGCGCCGCGCGCAGCCGGCTCATCGCGGCCGTGCTTTCGATCGCCGCGATCAGGCCCATCGCCACGCTCATCAGCACGGGCCCGATCAGCAGCACGCTCAGGTAATCACTGAAGCGCCTTGCCAGGCTTCTCGGGCGATCGACGCGCCAGACGAAGTTGAAGCTCGACTCGACCTTCTGCGCCATCGACAGCGCGGTGTAGATCAGCAGAACGAGGCTCAGCGTCGCGAGGCCGGAGCCGGATACGTTGTCGACGAACGCGACGAGGCTGTCGCTGATCTCCTGCGCGCGCGGCCCGAGCGGCGCGAGCAGATTCAGCAGCACCGGCTCGAGCGCGCGGTGCACGCCGAGCCCCTTCAGCACCGAGAAACTGAACGCGAGCAGCGGCACGGTGGCAAGCATCATCGAGTAGACGAGGCTCATCGCGCGCAGGCTCAGCTCGCCGGCGGCGAGGTCGCGCAGCAGCGCATACGCGAAGCGCGCGCTGCCGCGGGCGGCGCGGGCGATCGGCGAGGGCGGCCTCGATCGCGACCAGAGCCATTCGTTCAGGCGCAGCTCGAGGTTTTTCATGGGCCTCGCCGATGCGTCAGCCCGTCTCCGCTTTCGGTGGGACCGGGGAAGTCAGGCGCTCCAGCGCCTCGAGATATTTCTGCCGCGTGCGGTCGATCACGACGGCCGGCAGGTGCGGCCCGGGCTCGCTCTTGTCCCAGTCGAGCGTTTCGAGGTAGTCGCGCACGTATTGCTTGTCGAAGCTTTGCGGCGATGCGCCGGCCGCGTAGGTGTCGGCGCGCCAGAAGCGCGAGGAGTCCGGTGTCAGCAGCTCGTCGATCAGCCTGAGCTCACCGTCCTCGGTCAGGCCGAACTCGAATTTCGTGTCGGCGATGATGATGCCGCGCTCGCGCGCATACGCGTTGGCTTCGGAGTACAGGCGCAGCGAAACCTCCGCGACCTGGTCTGCAAGCTCGCTGCCGATCCTGTTCCTGACGTCCGCGAGCGTGATGTTCTCGTCGTGGCCGCCGGGCGCCGCCTTCGTGCTCGGCGTGAAGATCGGCTCGCGAAGCTGCTCTGCGAGATCGAGCCCGGGCGGCAGGCGCACGCCGGACACTTTGCCGGTACGGCAGTAGTCCTTCCAGCCGGAGCCGATCAGATAACCGCGCACGACGGCCTCGATCGGCAGCGGCTTGAAATAACGTACGACGACGGCGCGGTCGGCGACCATCGCGTGATCGCGCGGATCGGAAAGCACCGATAGCGGGTCGGTGCCCGTCAGGTGGTTTTCGACGACGTGGTGCAGCCGGCCGAACCAGAAGTTGGACATCGACGTCAGCAGCACGCCCTTGCCCGGGATCGGATCGGGCAGCACGACGTCGAATGCCGAGATGCGGTCCGTCGCGATGATCAGCAGGTGATCGGAGTCGACACGGTAGATGTCGCGAACCTTACCGCGGGCGAGCAGTTGCAGACCGTGCAGCCGCGATTCGAACAGAGCCGTCATGGGTTCCGTCATTGCCTCGATCGTGAAACACGCATCCGGGCGCCATGCCGTGCCCGGAAGGCCCCCGCTTCCCTTGCCGGCTTCCTTCGAAACTCGGAAGCGGGGTCCGGAGCCACGTTGCGTTGAGTGGAAAACCCCAGATAATGACCCCACAACCGATGGCCAGGCAACCCGAGTCGCGACGGGGAGCCGAAGGCCGCTCCTGGCGGGTACCGATTTTCGATGCAGTGGGTGGGTAAAGCGGTCGGCGGAATCCTCGGCTTCGCTGCGGCGGGGCCGGTGGGCTCGGTGCTGGGCCTGATCGTCGGTCATCAGTTCGATCAGGGCGCCGGTCCCCGCGTGCAGCCGGGGCCTGCTCCCGACGGCGAGGCGGCGCGGTTCTTCTTCCAGGCGACGTTCGAGATCATGGGCCGCATCGCGAAGGCGGACGGGCGCGTCTCCGAGGCGGAGATCCGCGCCGCGCGGCGCATCATGCACACGATGGAGCTGTCGCCCGAGCAGGTGACCGCCGCGATCAACCATTTCACGGCCGGCAAGAGCGAGGATTATCCGCTCGCGGAGCGGCTCGAGGAGCTGAAGAAGCGGCTATCCGGCAGACGGGATCTCGCGCGGGCGTTCGTCGAGATCCAGATGCAGGCCGCGATCGGGGCGGGGGAAATCGAGCGCACGAAGCGCCGGCTGCTGTGGCGCGTCGCGAGCGCGCTCGGCGTCGGCCGGGTGGAGCTCGCGCAGATCGAGGCGCTGATCCGCGCGCAGCGGCTGCGCAGCCGCGGCAAGGAACAGGAGACGGGCCCCAGCCTCGGGGCCGCGTACCGGGTGCTGGGCGTCACGGAGGCGGCCAGCGATCGGGAGGTGAAGACCGCGTATCGCCGCCTGATGAATCAGCACCACCCGGACAAGCTCGTGGCTCGCGGCCTGCCCGAGTCGATGGTGACGCTGGCGGAGCAGAAGACCCACGAGATCCGCGCGGCCTACGAGCAGATCAAGTCACACCGCGCGTTCAAGTAGCCGTCAGGCGCGTTGCGCGACCTCGCGCCGTGCCTTCGGCGGGTCGCGGCGCGCGTTGAACACGACGATCGTCTTGCCGTTCGCGCGGACCAGCCCCTGCTCCTCGAGCACCTTCAGCACCCGGCCCGCCATTTCGCGCGAGCAGCCGACCAGGCGGGAGAGCTCCTGCCGCGATACCTTGATCTGCATGCCGTCCGGATGCGTCATCGCGTCCGGCTCGCGGCACAGGTCCATGATGGCGTGCGCGACGCGGCCCGTGACGTCGACGAACGCGAGGTCGCCGAGCTTGCGGTTCGTCCGGTCGAGGCGCGACGCGAGCTGAGTGGCCACCTCGAAGATCAGCGCCGGGCTTTCGGATGCGACCTGGCGAAAGCGCGGATACGTCATCTCCGCGATCTCGCTTTCGGTGCGCGTTCGGACCCAGGCGCTGCGCGTCGGCTGCTCGTGAAACAGCCCCATCTCGCCGAAGAACTGACCCTTGTTCAGATAGGCGAGGACCATCTCGTTACCGTCCTCGTCCTCGATCATGACTTCCACGGAGCCGTCGACGATGTAGTACAGAACGTCGGGCGTGTCGCCGGCGTGAATCATCACGGTCTTGGCCGGCACGGTTCTGACCCGGCAATAGCTCAAGAAGCGATTGATCGCGGGCACGTCGCTCAAAGGTCTCAAGGCTTCTTCCATCTCGAAAGCTCCGGGTTTGACTTAATGCCGTATTTAATCAAATCGATGCGGCGGCGCAAGCTCAAACCCGCAGCTTGTGAACCTGATCACAGGAAATAGGCGGTTCGGCGCAGGACTTCGCCGCCGACGCGCATCGTTCTTCGCACCGGCGCCGGCAGATCCGCGCCGCCGGCGGCGCGCGCCGTCGTGCCGTGATGCGCCTCGTCCTGCGCCATTCGCTCGAGTATCGAGCGGCTCTTCGAATCCGCGGCCGGAAGCTTCTGCAGGTGGTCCTTGATGTGAGCCTCGACCTGTTTTTCCGTCTCCGATACGAATCCGAGGCTCGTAGAGTCGCCGAACGCGGCCGCCGCGGCGCCGATGCAGACGCTGCCGGCGTACCAGAAGGGCGCGAGCGCGCTCTTGCGGCCGCCGAGCTCGGCCAGCCGTGTTTCGCACCAGGCCAGATGATCCCGCTCCTCGGCGGCCGCGGTGTCGAGCCGCCGGCGAGTCGACGCCGTGCGTGCGAGCAGCGCCTGACCCGTGTACAGGGCCTGTGCGGCGACCTCGCCGGCATGATTGACGCGCATCAGCGCCTCGCTGCGGCGCCGCTCCCCGCGGCTGAGCCGGGGCTCGACCGCGTCAGATGCAGGAGAAGGCCTCGCCGGGGCCGGCGCGGCCGCGAGCGTCCGCAGCCCCTGATCGAAGACCGCGATGAGCCGGTCCCCCCAACTGAGCCGACGATTCATGCGCGGATTATAACCGCCTGCGTATGTGCGTCCGGACGTCACGCTCCGGCCGGTGTGGCAATCGTTTCCGAAGCACGTATCATTCGCTGCTCTTTCGAGAGCGGGGGAGGCCGCGTGCACCGTTCTTTCTGGCCGACCGCATGGCCGCTGCTGCTCGTCGCCTGCGCCGCCGGCGCGCAGGACGGCGGTGACGATGGACAGGGTACCTCCGGCAAAGCCGCATTCGGCTACCTCGCGACGAGCGGCAATACCGAGAGCACGAACGTCAACGCCGCGTTCAGCCTCGCGCATCAGCTGGCGCGGTGGGGCCACGAATATGTGCTTTCCGCCGTGTCGGCTTCGAGCGCAGGCGAGACGACGGCCGAGGCCTACCGCGCGGCCTACGAGGCCCGGCGGAGCTTCGGAGAGCACGCCTATATGTTCATGGCCCTCGACTGGAAGGCCGATCGCTTCTCCGGATACGCCGAGCAGATCTCGGAGACGCTCGGCTACGGCCGCCGCCTGGTCGACGGTGAGCGGCACTCGCTCGACGCCGGCATCGGCGCCGGCCTGCGGCAGGCGGAGCTCCGCGACGGCCTCGAGGAGGAGGACGAGATTCTGCGCGGCTCGCTGACCTATCTATGGACGATGAGCGAGACGACGGAGCTCGAGCAGCGGATCGTCGCCGAGAGCGGCTCGTCGAATACGAGCGTCGACGCCGTCACGTCGGTGCGGGCCAGGCTGATCGGCGACGTGTCGCTGGTCGTCTCCTATCGGATCAGGAGCAACAGCGACGTGCCGCCGGGCGCCGTCGACACGGATCGCTTCTCGTCCGTTTCCCTCGAATACGCCTTCTGAACGGCCGAGGCCGCCTGGCGGCGGCCGGGTCGAAAGGCGCCGCGGGCCCAGCGGAACCCCGCCGGCAGGGCCCGCCCCCGCTTGCGCGGGCCGCGCCGGGGCATTAGTATCTCCCGTCTTTGGTCGGGCGCCCCCGCTCGGCCGCCACCCCAAAACAGTTGGAACATGAAGACATTTTCGGCCAAACCAGAAACGGTCCGCCGGGACTGGTACGTCGTCGACGCGCAGGGCAAGACGCTCGGCCGCCTCGCGACGGAGCTCGCCCGCCGGCTTCGCGGCAAGCACAAGCCCGAGTACACGCCGCACGTGGATACCGGTGATTACATCATCGTCGTCAACGCCGAGAAGATTCGCGTGACCGGCAACAAGCTGAAGGACAAGCTGTACCACCGCCACACGGGATATATAGGAAACCTGAAGTCCGAGCCGCTCGAGAAGCTGCTGCAGCGGGCACCGGAGCAGGCCCTGGAGCTGGCGGTCAAGGGAATGCTGCCGCGCAACCCTCTCGGCCGGCAGATGTTCAAGAAGCTGAAGGTCGTGCGCGGCGCGGACCATCCCCACAAGGCGCAGCAGCCGATCGCATTGGAGCTGTAAAACCTCAATGGCAACAGAAAGTTACTACGGCACGGGCCGGCGCAAGACCTCCGCGGCCAGGGTTTTCCTGCGGCCCGGCAACGGCGAGATCGTCGTGAACGGCCGCCCGCTCGACGTCTTCTTCGGCCGCGAGACCGCGCGGATGATCGTCCGCCAGCCGCTGAGCACGGCCGACCTCGACGGCAAGTTCGACGTCCACGCGACGGTGCGCGGCGGGGGCACGACCGGCCAGGCCGGCGCGATCCGTCACGGCATCACGCGTGCGCTGATGAATTACGACGAGACGCTCCGGCAGCCGCTGCGCCGGGCCGGCTTCGTGACTCGCGACGCCCGCGAGGTGGAGCGCAAGAAGGTCGGTCTGCGCAAGGCCCGCAGGGCCACCCAGTTCTCGAAGCGCTGATCCCGGGCCCGCGGGCGCACGGTCCGCGGGTGGCGTCGACTCCGGCGGCCGGGTTAAGCTGATACCCCGACTGGGGGATCGTCTAGCGGTAGGACATCGGACTCTGACTCCGAGAACCCAGGTTCGAATCCTGGTCCCCCAGCCACTTTTCCTCCCTCGGCGCGCGCCACGTGCGCCGGCGCCTCCCTCGGGCGGGCGCCTCACTCCAGGACTCTGACCCCCGTATCGTCACCGACCAGCAGCACGTCCGCGCTGCGATGGGCGAAGATACCTACGGTCACGACTCCGGGGATCTGGTTGAAGCGGGTCTCCATCTCGACCGGATTCGCGATGCGCAGGTTGTGCACGTCGAGGATCTCGTTGCCGTTGTCGGTGACGAAATCCTGCCGCCAGATCGGCTGCCCACCCGCCCTGATCATCTGCCGGGCGACGAAAGATCGAGCCATCGGGACGACCTCGACCGGGAGCGGGAACGCGCCGAGGTGGCCGACGAGCTTCGACGAGTCGACGATGCAGACGAAGCGGCGCGAAGCCCCCGCCAGAACCTTCTCCCGCGTCAGCGCTCCTCCGCCTCCTTTGATCAGGTGCAGGTGCTTCGTCGCCTCGTCGGCGCCGTCGACGTAAAGGTCGATGTCGCCGACCTCCGAGAGTGAGACCACTTCGATGCCGAGCCGCTCGAGCTTCTCGGTCGAGCGGTTCGAGCTCGACACCACCGACGTCAGCCGATGGGCGTGCGCCGGCAGCTCGTCGATGAAGAGGTCGACCGTGCTTCCGGTGCCGACGCCGAGGGTGATGCCGTCCTTGATGTACCCGAGAGCGGCGACTGCCGCCCGCCGCTTCTGCTCGTCGCTTTTCACGATTCCCTCCGCAAAAAAAAGTGCCCGCTTTCGCGGGCACTTCGTTCATGAGCCTCGATTCGGCTCGAATGACACCTCGATCGAAGGGCTCAGCCGGCGGCCGGCGCCTTCTTTCTGGTGGCCTTCTTTCGAGTCGCTTTCTTCTTGCTGGCCTTCTTCTTCGAAGCCTTCTTTTTGGAAGCCTTCTTCTTAGAAGCTTTCTTGCGGCCGGCTTTCTTCGCAGTCTTCTTCTTACCTGCCTTTTTCTTCGCGGCCTTCTTCTTGGTGGTTTTCTTCTTGGCCTTCTTCTTCGTCGCAGTCTTCTTCTTCGCGACGCGCTTCTTCGCGGCAGGTTTCTTCGCTACCTTGCGCCGCACTTTCTTGCGCTTGGTAGACGTCTTCTTCGCAGATGTCTTCTTCGTAGATGCCATGGGTAGTCTCCGTGTCGGGTTAAACGGCGTTGAGTATATATAAAAGCATCCAAATTTCCAGAGTGTTATGCATTTTTGCGCATCTTCGTCGATACGATGAAGTCGCGAGTGTGATTGAAAGCACACTCTCGCTTCACTAACGAGGCATGCAAGATTCGTTGCAACGATTACTCGATGCCGAGAATGAATCGCCAATGCTGCTCGCTGACCGGCATCACCGACAGACGATTGCCGCGGCGCAGCAGAGCGAAGTCGCGCAATGCGCCGTCCGCATGAGTCTTCAACTCAGCGAGAGGAATCAGGCGCTTAAGTATTCGGTCGAGCTTCACGTCGACCATGTACCAGCGCGGTGAGCTCGGATCGCTCTTCGCGTCGTAGTGCGCGTCGGTCGGATCGAATGCCGTGTGGTCCGGGTAAGCTTCCTTGACGACTTTGACGATGCCGACGATGCCCGGCTGCTCGCAGTTGGAGTGATAGAAGAAGGCGAGGTCGCCGCGCTTCATTTCGTCGCGAATGAAGTTGCGCGCCTGATAATTGCGCACGCCGTCCCAGTGCGTGGTGCGCCGGGGTTCCGCCTTCAGGTCCTCGATGCTGAAGGTCTCGGGCTCGGATTTGATCAGCCAGTAGTTCACGACTCGGGCCGATGGATGGCAGCGGGCCCGTGGAAACGATACGTCGACGCCTCGGTGACGGCACCCCACAGGGGAATGTCCCAGACCTGCTGCTCGAGCTGCGGAACGTGCTGGAACGAATAGCCGATGCCGAGCAGCTTCGGGCGCGTCCAGTGCCGGCGGTGCCGCAGGAAATGGAAGGCGCGGTCGTAATAGCCGCGGCCCATGCCGAGCCGCACGCCGTTCGAGTCGAACGCGACGAGCGGTGTCAGCACCAGGTCGAGCACGCGGGCGTCCGCGAGCCGCTCGGCGGCGGGCTCGTCTATACCGAAGAAGTTGCGCCCCATGCCGGCGCTCGAGGCGAGCGGCGCGAAGCGCATGCCGTCGCGGAGCAGCACCGGGGCGAACACTCTCTTGCCGTGGCGCGCCGCCGCATCCACCAGACGCTTCAGCGACGGCTCGCCGTCGAACGCGAGATAGACGGCGATCGTGCGTGCTCTGCGGTATGCGCCGAGGGACTGGATCCGCCGGCAGATCGCCCTGTCGGCCGCGAGGCGCTGATCCTCGCGCAACGCGCGCCGCGCATGGCGCACTTCGCGCCGCAACCGGCTGCGGTCGTTCTGCGCCTTCATCGGATCAGGGGGAATCGGGTTGCTGCGCCCGGCGAGCGGACGCGCGTGCCGCGAGGAGTCCGCTGGAAGTGGTACTCCCCGCCTGTGCCGTCACGAATGGTTGCTCTCGAACCGGAGCAAAAGGTGGGGTAAGCCGTGATAGTTGCAGGCTTTCCGGCTACGCCGGATCTGCTCAACACCACCGACAGAACACAACCCCGACGTCATGATTTAGGGTCGAAAGACTATCCAATCCGCGTCGAACACCGCAGGGAGTACCGAAACGACACTATATCACCTGCGGGCTACAGGTTGAGTTGCTTGGCCGGGCCGAGCGCCGAATCGAGCCGCTCCCGCATCGCCTTGATTCTGAGTCCGACGATGTTCTTCAGCTCCTCGTCCTGCCCCTTCGCTTTCAGCAGGTCGTTGGCGAGGTTCAGCGCCGCCATGACGGCGACCCTGTCGAGCCCCACTACCTTGCCGCTGTCGCGGATCTCGCGCATCTTGCGGTTCAGCATGTCCGCCGAGGCCAGCAGGTCCGCCTGCTCGGCGGCGGGACAGGCGACGTGATATTCCTTCTCCAGAATCCGGATCGTCACCCGGGCAAACATCTCGCTCATCAGGCCTGCTCCATTGCTTTCAGCCGGCCGATCATCGCTTCCACGCGACCTCTGACCTGCTCGTTCTTCTGGAGCAGCGCGGCGCGCTCCGCCATCAGAGCATCCTGCCGTTGCCTCAGAGAGTTGTTCTCTTCCTGTAGCTGCTCGCAGACTTGAATCAACTCTTCGAGCCGTCGCTCGAG
>JAFGNC010000063.1 GCA_016927175.1 Gammaproteobacteria bacterium
AGACGCAGATCAGCTCCTCGCCGCGAACGGCGTTCGCGGAGCAGAACGCATCGACCGCGACGGCTTTGTTTCTGACGCCGCTGTGCACGGCGTGGAAGCGCTCCCGCGCCGCGAACAGGCGGGCCGACGGGTTGTCCTCGCCGGTGATCAGGCCGACCTTCGGCAGTTCGCCGCGGGTCCGCCAAAGTGCATACCGGAGCAGGTTGATGCCCATCGAGTCCGCCTCGTCGAACGTGCTGCTGGCGGCTTCGCCTTTCGACCCGGCGTTGAACACGCCGTCCCAGTCGAACACGAGCCCCCTGATCGCGCCGAGCCGTGCGGCGATGTCGCGCGCCGGGGTCAGAAACACGCCGCCGAGTGCCGAGAAGCTCGCCTCGACGTCAGTGTCGGCCCGCATGGCGGCCTAGATTCTTTGCGGACCGAGAAGCCCGAGCCGCACGATGTCCTGAACGTCCAGCACGCCGACCGGCTTGTCGCCGTCCACGACGACGATGCTGTCGACCTGAAACTCCTTGAACAGCTTGACGGCCTCGTTCAGAAGGCTTTCCTGACCGATCGTCACCGGGTTCTTCGTATAACCGATCTCCTCGAGCGTCTTGTCGAGAATGCCGCGGCCGTCCTGCTGCAGCCTGCGCCGCAGGTCTCCGTCCGTGAAGACGCCGTGCACGGCGCCGGAGCCGTCGACCAGCGTCACGGTTCCGAGCCGCGACTCGGTCATGCGGACCATGGCAGCCGTCAGCGTCTCCGTCGCGGCGCAGACCGGGTTCTCGGCCCGTATCAGATCCCTGACCTTCAGCGTCATCAGCTGCGTGTGCTCGCGGAACTGCGCCGTGCCGAGCTCCGTCAGCGAGTTGTCGCACAGGTGCTGCATGACGATGTAAGGCACGGTGCACACGTGCACGCCCGCGAGCAGCGCCTGCCGCACGTGCTCGGCGTGGCGCACCGACGAGAACATGACCTTCGCATCGTAGCCGTGCACCTCGATGACATCGACGCACTGCTCGAACAGCTTGATCGCGTCGTGCCCCTGGTCCTGCAGACGGCCCGCGAGCGGGCAGACGAAAGCCGCCCCCGCCTCCATCGCCATATACGCCTGGTTCAGCGTGTAGATCAGGTGCACGTTGACGCGGTGGCCGCGGTCGGTGAGGCGCTTGCAGGCTTTGACGCCGGCGTTCGAGATCGGCACCTTGAAGACGGGTTCGCTTTTCAGCGGCAGCGACAGAATCCGCTCGGCCTCGCTCAGAATCGAGTCTACGCTGTCGCCGAGCGCCTCGACTTGCAGCTCCGGCACCATGCCCGACAGTTTCACGATCGCGCCGTCGATGTCCGTGATGCCGTGGCGATGCATGAAGGTCGGCGTCGTCGTCAGCCCCTTGACGAAGCCGAAGTCGAACGCGGCCTCGATCTCCTTGAAATCCACGGAGTCCAGATACAGTTCCATTACTACCTCAGCGCAGCGACTGTGCGCGGACCAGATTGTGAATGTCGAGCAGCGGCTTGACGAAGTCCTCGAGCCGGTCCAGCTCGTACTGACTGGCCGCGTCGCACAGCGCTTCCGGCGGATTCGGATGCGCCTCGATGAAGATGCCGTCCACGCCGGCCGCGACGCCGGCGCGTGCAATGACCGACAGATATTGCCGGGTGCCGCCCCGGGGATCCTTGCTCGGGATGCCGTATTTTCTGATCGTGTGCGTGATGTCGAACACGACCGGGTAACCGGGCTGCGCGAGCAGCATGAAGGCTCGCGGATCCACGATCAGGTCGTTATAGCCGAAAGTGTAGCCGCGCTCCGTCAGTATGATGCGGTCGTTGCCGGACGCCTCGATCTTCTGCACGGGCTTGATCATGTTGTCGGGCGCGATGAACTGCCCGTGCTTGACGTTGATGACGGCGCCGGTCTTCGCCGCCGCGACGACGAGCTCCGTCTGCATGCACAGATAGGCCGGGATCTGCAGCACGTCCACGGTTTCTGCCGCCGGCGCTGCCTGCGTCGGATAGTGAATATCCGTCAGGAGCGGCAGCTCGAACGAGGATTTGACCTTCTCGAGGATCCTGAGCCCTTCCTCGAGCCCCGGGCCCTGGTAGTAATCGAGCGAGCTTCTATTGTCTTTTGAGAAGGAGGACTTGAAGATCAGCGGCACGCCGAGCCTGCGGCTGATGTCCTTCAGGCGCTCGGCCGTGCGCATCATCAGGGATTCCTCCTCGATGACGCAGGGGCCGGAAATCAGAAAAAGCTGATCCGACCCGCAGTCGATGCCGCCTACATGGACGTGTTTGTCGCTCATCTGGAATCCAGGTCGCCGCTTGCTCGCGGCATTGTGCGTTCAAAGGCGGGTGCCTGCAAGCGCCCGGAATCGTTGCCGAGCACGCGCAACAGCAGGTCGTAGTTACGTTTTGTCGCGCCCTGCCCCTTCAGCACGACCTGCCTGCCCCGCTCGCCGAGGCGCCGCCGCTCCACCGGATCGGCCGCCAGCGACGAGATCGCGGCGGCGAGCGCGTCGCCGTCCTCGACGAGGAGGCCGGCGTCCTGTCGCAGCAGATCCTCGACGGTATCCTTGAAGCTGAAATTGTACGGGCCGAACAGCACCGGCACGCCGCGTATCGCAGGCTCCATCAGGTTGTGGCCGCCCTTGTTGCTGCCGCGGAAATTGAGGCTCCCGCCGACGAAGGCCACGTCGGCCGCGCCGTACAGGCGGCCGAGCTCTCCGACGGTGTCCACGATCAGCACGCCGCCGCGGCCGGGCGCTCGAGCCGCGCCGCCGTCGAGCGCAGTCTTGCGGACGCTGTCGTAGCCGCGGGCCGCCGCGGCCTGCTCGACGGCGTATGCATCCGCCGGATAGCGCGGAACCAGGATCAGTGCGGCTTTGGGGGATTCACCCAAGGCCGCGTATGCGTCGAGCAGGGCCTCCGGCTCGCCGGGATGAAGGCTTCCGCCGATCACGACAACGTCGTCGTCGCCGTAGCCGAGCTCCTGCCGCAGCACGCGCCTGTCCTCGCCGTTCGGCGACGGGCTCGCGAGGTCGTACTTCATGTTGCCCGTCACGCGCAGGCGATCCGCCGGCACACCGAGAGACGCGAGCCGCTCGGCATGCTCCGCGCTCTGCACGGCGATCAGCCGCAGGCTCTGCATCACACGCGGTATCGGTGCGAAACGGCGGTAGGCGGCGTGGGATTTCGCCGACATCTTGCCGTTCAGCACGACGACGGGAACCCCGCGCCGCTGCGCGGTCAGCAGGAAATTCGGCCAGTACTCGGACTCGACGATGACGACGAGACGCGGATCGAAGTGCCGGAAAAACCGTTCGACGACGAACGAGAAATCGAACGGGAACAGCACGACCCTGTGACGCGGATACGCCTTCGTCGCAGCGCTGAGGCCGGTCGCCGTGTACGTCGACACGATCAGCGGGACGTTCGGCCGGTCGAGCTCGAGCTTTGCGACGAGAGGCTTCAGCAGCGACACCTCGCCCGCTGACGAGCCGTGCAGCCAGATCGCGCCGACGGACGGCGCCCCCAAGCGGAAACCGAAGCGCGACGCGAGCCCGCGCCACGCGCCGCTCTTCGCGATCCGGTACAGCAGCCAGGGCGAGCCGGCCACGAGGCCGATCAGATAGCCGAAATCGAGCAACAGGCGCATCGGAAAATTCCCGCCCGTCCCATTGGGGCGGAATCGGAGACAGCAGAGTCGGTTAGCGCGTCATTCTATGACGATTCGCACGGGCGTGCGCGCAACCGTGTCAGCCGACGGTTACGGCCCCGCGCCGAAGGGGTGCAGCGCGGCTGCCGCGGCGCGCGCCTCGCTCGAAGCTGCCGATCCAGCCGGCGATCAGATCCGCGCGCATAGGCCGCGCGATGAAATACCCCTGCGCCGACTCGCAGCCGAGCTCCGCGACCGCTTGCAGGCACTCGTCGCTGTCCACGCCCTCCGCTACGACGCGCATGTCGAACACGTGCGCGAGCTCGGCCACGACCTTGACGATCTGCCGATCCTTCTGATCCGTCGCCGCCGCAGAGACGAAGCGTTTGTCGATCTTCAGCTCGTTCGCCGGCATCTCCTTCAGATAGCCGAGCGAGGAGTAGCCCTTGCCGAAGTCGTCGATCGCGATGCCGACGCCGAGCTTGCGCACTCGGCGCAGCAGCGGCGCGGCGTCCTCGCACTGCACGAGCCGGTCCTCCGTCAGCTCGAGCGTCAGGCCGAGGTCGGCGGCCTGCATCGCTTCCGCGAGCCGCGTCAGACGATCGAAAAACTGCGAGTGGCTCAGCACCTGAGGCGCGATGTTCACCGCGACGCGGAACGGCCGCGGCAGCTCGCTCCAGCGCGGGATGCTCGCCTCGACTCGTTCGAACACGAACCACGTCAGCGGCACGATGCTGCCGGAGCGCTCGGCGAGCGGCACGAACTGCTGGGCCGGCACGAACGCGCCGGAGGACGAGCGCCAGCGCGACAGCGCCTCGACTCCCTCGACACGGTAATCGACGACGTCGACCTGCGGCTGAAAGTACAGCTCGAGATCGCCGTCGTGGATCGCGCGGTCCAGATCGCTCTCGAGCTTCCACAGCGCCGCGTGCTGCTGCGTCGTCTCCGGGCAGTAGACGTCGAACGCCACTTCGTTCTTGCGAGCCTCCTCGAGCGCCAGCTCCGCGCGGCGGAACAGGCTGGCGGCGTCGTCCGCATGCGTCGGGTGCACGGCGACGCCGAGCGTCAGGTCGACGAGGAACCGGTCGTCGCCGACCTCGACCTGCATCTGACTCTCCTCGGTCAGCCGTGCCGCTTCGTCCATGACCGACACGACCGAATCGAGCTGCAGCAGCACGATGAAGCGCCTCTCCGACAGACGGATCACCGGCGTTCCCGGAGGCAGAGAGCCTTTGAGATTGTCGGTATATTCAGTGCAGAACTGCCGGGCGCGCTCGAGGCCGAACGTCGTGCTGATCCGGTTGAACGCGTCGAGCTGACCGAGCAACAGCCCCGTCAGCGACCCGCGCGGAGCCTGCCGCAGGTACTGATCGATGAAGCGCAGTCTCGTGCTCGTGCGCGCGTTTGATCCGGCAGCTGGCAGCGGCGCGGCCATCGTCGGCTCCTTGATACGACAGCCGGGAATTTCACCTAAACGGGCGAACATTTGCTGTGAGTGCCGTCACGCCCTCGTCGCCACGCCCCCCGACCGACGCGGCGCAGCAGTTCCTGACCCCGCGCGTCAGCCGCGGGTCAACATAACGGCGCGTCACCGCCGTCCGGCGCGGTATCGACGCCGTGGCACGTCGTTTGCAGGATGCTTTGACCACCACTGAACCACGACGACGATGGCCGCAGTCAGACCCGAGCTCCGCGTCACCGAAACGTATACCGAATCAAACTTTCTGCGCCTGCACACCCGCGCGGACGGCCGCCGGGAAGGCGCGGCCGGTCTCAGCATCGTGACGCTCGAGCATCTGTCGTATCGTCCAGCGGACGGCGGCCAGGGCGGCTGGACGTGCGCGACGATCGTCGACGGGGAAGCGATGTCGAAGCGAGACGCGGTGTTCATCGCCCGCGCCTACGCGCGCGAGAACGGCATACCGGTCATCTACCAGAGCCATGGCGAATGACGCCGGGGCGGCAGCGTTCGACCTCAGATCTCGATCCAGCCCTCGAGATATTTGACGGCACTGCCGGAGATGAACGTGCGCCCGTTCCGCAGCTCGCTGAAGAACTCGGCGCCGCGGCGCGAGACCTGCCGCGAGCGTAGCGCGTTGCGGCCGAGCCGCTCGACCCAGTACGGCATCAGACCGCACTGGATCGAGCCGGTCGCCGGATCCTCGGCGACGCCGTAGCTCGGGGCGAAGTAGCGGCAGACGAAGTCGACGTCGCGTCCGGGCGCCGTCACGGCGACGCCCGCAGGATGCAGCGCCGCGAGGCTCTGCATGTCCGGCGCCAGCGACTCGACTTCCGACTGATCGCCGAGCACTGCGAAGTAGTTGTCGCGCTCGGCGGTGACCAGCACCTCGGCCGGCGAAGTGCCGAGCGCTTCCGCGAGCGCGGCCGGCGCGGCGTCGAGCCGCTCGAGGCGCCAGACCGGAAAATCCATGACGAGGCGGTCGCCGGAGCGAGTGACGGTCAGCTCGCCGCTCAGCGTATCGAAGCGCACTTCGCCGCGCCCGGGCTCGAGCTCGGTGAAGATCGCGAAGGCCGACGCGAGCGTCGCATGGCCGCACAGCTTGATCTCGGCTTCCGGCGTGAACCAGCGCAGGCCGCGGCGTTTCTCGCCCGGCACGAAGAAGGCGGTTTCCGACAGGTTGTTCTCCGCGGCGATCTGCTGCATCAGCTCGTCGTCGAGCCACGACGACAGCGGCACGACGGCGGCCGGGTTGCCGCCGAAGACGTCGCTCGTGAAGGCGTCGATCTGAAACAGCCGCAGCTTGATCATCGTCTACGTTCCTTATTCGACCGTCATCATTGTCGCCCAGCCGCCGCTGATGGCCCTGTGGAGCCGTCGCCGGGCCCGAATTGTTCGGCGGCGATGCCCGGGTCGTTCCTCGCTCCCGATATTATCGCCGCCGCTGCCGCGGTGGAGGCAGGCCGCGCGGCACTGACCGGCTCGCGGTTAACGATCCGATGAGCTGCAGGCCAGGTGCCGGTGTGGCCCTTTCCGGGACGCTCTGCGACAGGGATGTCGCAGAGCGAGCCCCCAGGGACGGGTTCACGGCGGTCCCGGAAAGGGCCACACCGGCGCCTGGCCTGCAGCGGCGCCCATTAGCACGTCTTCGTTCGGCGCTTCGGCGTGACTGCCGTCAGCGCAGCGCGTCGAGGGCCTCCTGGCGCGCGGCCTCGAACTCGTCTCCCGGGTTCCAGACCGGAAGCTCGTCGGCGTTCGCGACAATCAGTCCGGCCCAGAAGCCGAAACGCGCGTCCTGAACCATGCCGTCGAAGCTCCAGTCGTCGCGCAGCTCGTCGCTCGGCTGGTGATAGTGGTTGTCGTTGTACTCCTCGATGCGCTCGGCGCCCCAGCCTTCCGGCCGGCCGACGAAGTCGCTGCCGCCGCGGAA
>JAFGNC010000425.1 GCA_016927175.1 Gammaproteobacteria bacterium
GCACGTGGTTCAGCAGGCTGCGGATGTTGTCGCGCGGGTCGCGCACCACGAAGACGAACCGCGCCGCCGGAAAGTGCTCGAGCAGTTGCCGGTAGAGCAGAGTCAGGTTCGGCTCCTTGATGATGTCGCGCGAAAAGTCCAGCCGGTTGCGCAGGACGTATTCGCGGGTCGAAATCTCGCCGCGCACGAGTCGCGGGTAGACCGGGTCGTAAACCTCGTCGAAGAAATCGACGGTCGTCGTGGATGCCGTGCGCTCGCCGAGCAGGTGCGCCACGGCGGACGTTCCGGCCTTCTGCATTCCGAGAATGAAGATCGGATGATCGTTGACGGCAGCACCGATTGCGGAGATCGCTCGACGTAGCCGCGTGCGAGCGATGCGGCTTCGGTACAGCAGCGTGCGGGCGGCCCGCATCGCGAGCGGCCGGGAGGGCCGTGGGCTCATCGTTCTCTCTCGTCTCGCGAACGCCCGGTGATCAGGTAGACCATATGCCGCCGACCTGGGGGCGACACTTGGCAAAAGACCGTATTCCGCCGCGGCCAATGGCGCGGGCCGCCGAACACCGGGAGGTAGCAGGTAGGCGAAGATCCCGTTCAGATGGGGGGGCGGCCTGATGGGCTCCCGTTGCGGGTCTGACATCGTGGTGAGCCGATGCCTCATATCCGACCCCTCCGATGAGCAGCGCCGCTCGAGCGATACACGGCGTTCAGTGGAGCTACGCCGCGATGCTCGTGCAGATGCTCGCGCAGCTGGCCTTCGTCGCGGTCGTTTCCCGGCTGCTCGATCCGGCCGATTTCGGCGTGATGGCGATCGCGATGGTCATCGTCCGCTTCTGCGGCCAGCTCTCGAGCGCGGGGATACGCTCATATCTGATTCAGAAGGAGGTGCTTACCGATGCGGACATTCAGGCCTCATTCGCGCTGACCGCGACCGCCGGCGCAGTGCTGTGCTGCGCCGCCGTGCTGCTCGCGCCTGCCGCCGCCGGCTGGTTCGATGCCCCGTCCGTCGCTCCGGTGATTCGCGCGCTCGCCGCCATGCTGCTCCTTCAGGGCTTGTCGATCCCGGCAATTGCGCTGCTGCAACGCGCCTTCAGGTTCGGCGCGGTGGCCATCATCGAGACCGCCGGTTACGTCGCGGGCTACCTGCTCGTCGGCATGCTGCTCGCGCTGAACGGGTTCGGCGTCTGGAGCCTTGTCGGCGCGGCACTGTCGCAGCAGCTCGTCGTGTTGCTCCTGTCATTGCGTGCATCACGCCTGGCGGTCGGCCTCGGTTTCGGAATGCCGGAGCTGACCGAAGCCGTGTCGAGGGGAGGGCACTTCGCCGTCAACACGATACTCGACTACTGCGTCCTCGCGGCGCCGACGGTGATCGTCGGCAGACAGTTCGGCTCCGCGGATCTCGGCATCTACAATCGTTCGAGCACGCTCGTGAACCTTCCGACCTACGCGGTTTCCGCCGCCGTGTCGAAAGTCGTCCTGCCGTACATCGCGCCGATGCAGTCGGATCGCCCGCGGCTCGTCAGAGCCTGCCGCCGCTCCGCCACGCTGTCCGCGCTGATCTTCCTGCCGGTGTGCATCGGCATGATTCCCGCTGCGCCGGACATCGTGCAGTTCGTGCTCGGAGACCGGTGGCTCGACGCGATACCCGTAGTCCAGGTGCTGCTGGCCGCGATGGCCATGCATCTGACGGCCGTGCAGCTCGGCGCATGCGCCGATGCGCTGCGCAAGCTGACGACCCGGACCACCGTGGCCCTCGCGACGCTCGTCTGCACGGCCACCGCGATGTACCTGCTGCTCGACCAGGGGCTGGTCGGTGCGGCAGGCGGCGTCGCCGCGGGGCAGGCAGTGTGCCTCGGGCTTTACCTCTGGCTCGCCGGACGATGGCTCGGGCTTTCCGCGCGAGACTGGATTTCGACGTACGCGCCGGGCATGGCCGTCGGCGCTCTGGCGGCGGCGGCGACGGCGGCGGCCGCCGAGCTGCTCGGCACCGCTCCGAGCGGGATCGCGCTGATCGCGGAGATCGCCGCCGGCGCCGCCGCGTTCGCAGTCGGCGTTCTGCTCTATCCGCAGCACGCGTTCAAGCAGACTCTCGGAACGCTGATCGACCACTTCGCCTTCATGCGGCGTATGCCGCTGCTCGGCTCGGCGCTGCGCCTTTCAGGCCTGTGACGAGGGAAGTTGCCGTGCGGTCTTTCTCCCGCCCGTCGACGGTCAGAAGCTGCTTTCAGCGTCAACGCCCACACCCGCGGCATCCCCGGCATGCCGGAGACCGTGCTCGCCATGTGGTTTTGCGAAGGGAGGCGGGACGCGTCCGCCGCGCGACCGACCGCTCGCGGACCGTGGCAAGTTCCGCGTGCGAATAGCGAAGGTTGCGCGCCCTACGCTGATCCGCTACAAAAACTGCTCCACTTCGAGCGCGAACGTCGACGCGCCATCGGACCGGGGAAGCGCATGAATCGAATTCTCACGACCCACGTCGGTAGTCTGATCCGGCCGCCGGAGGTGCTGGCGATGCTCGAGGCGGTCGAGCGCGGCGACGTCGTCGACGACGCGGCTCGCGCGGCGACGATGTCCGGCGCGGTCGCGGACATCGTCAGGCAACAGGCCGAAGCCGGAATCGACGTCGTCAGCGACGGCGAGGTCGGCAAGATCAGCTGGATCTCGTATCTTTACGAGCGCCTCGGCGGTCTCGAGGTGCGCGAGCAGCCCGCCGGCTCGATGGTTCTGCCGCCGAGCCGCGATCGCCAGGCTTTTCCCGATTTCTACGCCGAGGACGACGCGCAGTTCGCGAGCTCCGTGCGCCGCATCATGTTCCTCGGCGAGAA
>JAFGNC010000426.1 GCA_016927175.1 Gammaproteobacteria bacterium
CTGGCGGCGACGGCGCAGGGGAAATTTCTGCCGCAGCCCGGGGGCGTGCTGATCCGCGACGCGGACGGCCGGATTCTCGGCGCGGCCGGCGCGAGCGGCGGCACCGGCGACGAGGACGAGGCCTGCTGCATCGCGGGCATCGAGGCCGCGGGGTTCGTGCCCGACGCGAAAGCCTGAATCGTCCGCGGGCTGCCGCATGGCCGCGGCGCCCTCGGCGGGTTCCGGGACGGCGGCGCGAGCGGGTCTAGGCGCTGGCGCGGAGCTTCGACGCCGCTTCGTCGGCTTCGCCCCGCTGCGCCCGGTCGCGGCCGGGGTCGTGGCCGGGATCGAGGCCGGGATCGAGGCCGGGATCGAGGCCGAGGTCGAGGTCGAGGGCGAAACCGAGATCGCGGCCGAGCGGCGCCGCGACCGCGTCATCGCCGGACAGGATCGCGTCCACCAGCTCCGGGCTCAGGTCGTCGAGCCCGGCGTCGCCCGGTTCGCTTGCGTCCGTCCTGGCTTCGACGGCGTAGCCGAATGCTGCGGCGTCGCCCGAACCTTCCGCGGCGGCGCCGCCGGCGGCGAACGTCGCGGCGTCTTCGCTCCGCTCCTCGACGGCGTCGTTCGAGACCTCGACGGCGTCCTCGGCATCGAGGTCGACGTCGACCTGCTCGGTCAGCACCGGGATCTCGTCCGGCGGCGGAACGGCGTCGACGTCCGGCTCGCTGCCGCGGCCGGGCTCGGCGGTTTCCGACGTCTCGGTTCGGCCGGAAGGAGCAGGGTCGGCGAGGCCGCAGACCTCGACCGCGGCCATCCGGATCAGACCCGCCGTGACGCGGCCCGCGCCGCGCGCCGCGGTCAGGCCGAGAGCGGTCTCGGCGACGTGGTTGATCACGCGCGGTATGCCGCCGGTGTGGGCGCGCAGCGCGGCGACGGCGCCGGCGCCGAACACCGAGTCGAAATCGCCGCCCGCGGCGCGCACGCAGTGCGCCAGATACTGCTGCAGCGTCGCTTCGTCATAAGGCGAGAAGCGGCGAGTCAGACGCACGCGCTGCTTCAGCTCGGCGAGGTCCGGCGCGTTCAGTCTGTCTGCCAGCGGGTCCCGGCCCATCAGCACGACGTTCGCTCCCGGGCAGCCGTTCGGATCCGCGGCGCTCAGCGCGGCGAGCGCCTTCAGCACGGCGGGGTCGACGTCATCGGCGTGCTCGACGGCGATGAATATCCGCGTGTCCGTCGCCGCCATCTCGATCAGGAACTGACGCCACGTCTGCAGCCTCTCGACGCGCGTTTCCTTGTACGGGTCGAAACCGAAGTCGAGCAGCAGCAGCTCGAGCATCTCGTAGGCACTCAGGGCGGGCGTGGCGAGCCAGGCCGTCGCGACGCGGCTGCTGTCGGCGGCCGCGCCGATCGCCGTCGCGGCGAACGTCGTCTTTCCGACACCGGGCGGACCGTGCAGCACGATGACCGAGTCGCGGCTCGTCAGCGCCAGCGCAGCGTGAGCGAGCGCATCCCGCTCGGCGGCGCCGACGAAAACGGCTCCGTCGCGGGCGATCCCGTCGTCGAACAGGGGCTTGTCGAGTCCGAAGTGTTCCAGATACATCAGTCGATCCGATCCGCTTTGCGATTTCGCTCCGGCCGCCGTTGGCCATCGGCACAGTCTGCTTCGCCGCCGCGCCCGAATCCCGAAGCCAGGTCACAATCCCGGGAGCCGAGGGGCTATATTGGCGGCTCGATGCGAAGCGGGAGAGCCGGATGAGCCGAATCGGGACACGGGACGCACGGCGGCCGCCGCCGGACGCGCTGCTGACGGCCATCGCCGATTACGTGACCGGCTTCGAGCCGCGTGCCGCGGCCGCGCGGGAGACCGCGCGCCACTGCCTGATGGACACGCTCGGCTGCGGGATCCTGGCGCTCGAGTACCCGGCGTGCAAGCGTCTGCTGGGACCGGTCGTGCCGGGGGCGGAGCTGCCGGGCGGAGCACGCGTGCCCGGGACATCCTACGAGCTCGATCCGGTCACCGCTGCGTTCAGCATCGGAGCGGCCGTGCGCTGGCTCGACTACAACGACACATGGCTCGCAGCGGAATGGGGCCACCCGTCCGACAACGTCGGCGCGATTCTCGCCGTCGCGGACTATCTCGCGCGGCGGGGCGAGCGCCCGCAGCCGACGATGGGCCACGTGCTGACCGCGATGATCAAGGCGCACGAGATCCAGGGCGTGCTGGCGCTCAAGAACAGTTTCAACGCGGTGGGGCTCGACCACGTGCTGCTGGTGCGCGTGGCGAGCGCGGCCGTCTCGACCGGGCTGCTCGGCGGCGATCGGGATCGGATCGTCAACGCCGTGTCGAACGCCTGGCTGGACGGCGGCGCGCTGCGCGCGTATCGGCACGCGCCGAATACGGGCTCGCGCAAGAGCTGGGCGGCGGGCGACGCGACGAGCCGCGGCGTGCGCCTCGCGCTGATGGCCGTCGCGGGCGAGATGGGCTACCCATCGGCGCTGACCGCGGACACGTGGGGCTTCGAGCAGGTGCTGTTCAGGGGCAGCCCGGTCACGCTCGAGCGGCCGCTCGGGTCGTACGTCATGGAGAACGTGCTGTTCAAGGTCGCGTACCCGGCCGAGTTTCACGCGCAGACGGCGGTCGAGGCGGCGCTGCAGCTGTACCCGAACGTGAGGGGCCGGCTCGACGAGGTCTCGGAGATCGTGATCGAGACTCAGGAGGCGGCGTGCCGGATCATCGACAAGACCGGACCGCTCGCGAATCCGGCCGACCGCGATCATTGCCTGCAGTACATGGTCGCCGTCGCGCTGCTCGGCGGACGGCTGACGGCGGCCGACTACGAAGACGAGGCCGCGGCCGATCCGCGCATCGATCGCTTGCGCGCCTCGATGCGGGTCGTCGAGAACGGGGAGTTCAGCACCGATTATCTCGATCCCGACAAGCGGGCGATCGGTAACGCCGTGCAGGTCTTCTTCCGGGATGGCAGCCGCACCGACAGAATCAGGATCGACTATCCGCTCGGCCACAGACGGCGAAGAGACGAAGCGGTGCCGCTGCTGCGCGAAAAATTCGAGCGCAACGTCCGGACGCGCTTCGACGCGGGAAGGGCAGCGGATCTCGCCGCGCTGTTCGAGGACCAGGCGGCGCTCGAGCGCATGCCGGTCGAGGAGTTCATGGCGGTATGG
Source organism: Gammaproteobacteria bacterium (assembly GCA_016927175.1). Classification (GTDB taxonomy): domain Bacteria; phylum Pseudomonadota; class Gammaproteobacteria; order Steroidobacterales; family Rariloculaceae; genus ZC4RG20. Next base: position 3,163 of record JAFGNC010000426.1, read on the forward strand.
GCGGCGTGAGCGGCACGAGGCGAAAGTCATGACCGACAAGAACACGGCGGCGGCGGACGGCCCCGGCGCGAGCTTCCGAGCCGCGGTCGCAGCCGAGGCGCCGCTGCAGATCGCGGGCGTCATCAATGCCTACTGCGCGCTGCTCGCCGAGCGGGCCGGCTTCAGGGCGCTGTACGTGTCCGGGGCCGGCGTCGCAAACGCGTCTTTCGGGGTGCCGGACCTCGGCATCACGAGCCTGAACGACGTCGTGGAGGACGTGCGGCGCATCACCGGCGCGACGCGTCTGCCGCTGCTGGTCGATGCAGACACCGGCTGGGGCGGTGCGTTCAACATCGCGCGCACGACGCGCGAGCTGATCAGGGCGGGCGCCGCGGCGATGCACATCGAGGATCAGGAGCAGACCAAACGCTGCGGCCACCGGCCTAACAAGGCGATCGTCGACGCGGCGGAGATGTGCGACCGGATCAAGGCGGCCGTCGACGCGCGCACGGACGATGGTTTCGTCGTCATGGCGCGGACGGACGCGTTCGCGCGCGAGGGCCGGCAAAGCGCGGTCGAACGCTGCGAGCGCTACATCGAAGCCGGCGCCGACATGGTATTCGCCGAAGCGCTGCACACGCTCGAGGACTACGCGGCTTTTACGCAGGGTGTTCGCGCGCCGGTTCTCGCGAACCTGACGGAGTTCGGCGTGACGCCTCAGTTCACGGCCGCCGAGATGGGCGCGGCGGGCGTCGCGATGCTGCTTTACCCGCTGTCGGCCTTCCGGGCGATGAGCAAGGCGGCGCTCGACGTGTACCGGACGATTCGCGAGCAGGGCACGCAGGCGCCGGTGCTCGACGCGATGCAGACCCGCGAGGAGCTTTACGCCGTGCTCGGCTACCACGAGTATGAGCGCAAGCTCGACGCGCTGTTCGCTGCCCGTGACGACGGCGAGCGTTCGAAGCGCTGAGCGCCGGATGCGGCTTCGCTGCCCGGCCTCCGCGGTTTCCGATTCGCGCCGTAGCGGAAACATCCGTGCCGCGGCAGCGCCTGGAGAAGGCCGGACGGCCACGGTAACATTTGGAAAGACCGAAGCGAGAGCCGTGCGCCGAAGCGTGCGTTCGCCGGCCCCGTGCTGCACCCATGGCCACGAACGACGTCGAGCAGCCGGGGAGCCGTCGCTGGCGGGGCCGAGGCTTTTCGAACGTGGCGGTGGACGGTCGTAACGATCGAGGAGGACCGACGTGTGCGATAACGGCGCGAAGCGGGACGGAGCCTCATTCCCGCGCGGCATTTCGACCAGGCATGCGCGCGCCGCGGCTCTGGCCGCGCTGACCGTGTACGCGGCGTCGGCGGCTACGGCGGGCGAGGTCGCCGACGCCGTGATGCGCGGGGACACGAGCGCGCTCGAGGCGCTGCTCGAGCAGGGCGCGGACGTGGACGCCGCGCAGCCCGACGGCGCGACGGCGCTGCACTGGGCGGCGTATCGCGACGACGTCGACGCGGTCCGGCGCCTGCTCCGGGCCGGCGCCGACGCAACGGTTGCGAACCGCGCCGGCGCGACGCCGCTATGGCTCGCCAGCGTCGCGGGCAACGCCGGCATGATCGAGCTGTTGCTCGACGCGGGCGCGGACGCGGGCGAGCGTTTCCGCAACGGCGAGACGCCGCTGATGATGGCCGCGCGGACGGGCAAC
>JAFGNC010000427.1 GCA_016927175.1 Gammaproteobacteria bacterium
AGCGTCGCGATTGCGAACACCGCGAACAACAGCCAGCCGAGGAGGAAATTCAGCACACCGAAGATGGCGGCGACCAGCACCGCGCTCCCGATGCTCTTGACGTGGAAGCCCGGCAGCACGGCCGCGGTGATCCAGACGGCGACCGACAGAATCAGCCAGGACAGAATCAGCTCCACGGGCAATCCTCCTCTACGTCGGACTTTTCCCGATTATATAGCGTCGTCGGCTCGCTGACGCGCCGGGGGACGCCGGCCCGCCGTACGCGGCGCCGCGCTCCGGCCGCGCTGATGCGCCGCCTGCAAGCGACCGGCGGTTCGCCGCGCGCGAGTCGAAGCCGCAGGCGAAACCGGTCCCTACGGCGCGTGCGGTATCATCAGTCGAGACAGCACTCCGCGCGCTCGCCCGGGCGCCGCGCGCCGTCCGGCGAGGCCGCTCGTGGTGCTTTGCGACGGCTCACGTCCGATGAGGTGACACGCATGCTCTACAGACTCGCTCGCCGCAGCATCTCCGTCGGCTCGATTTTCGCGTCACTGCTCGCGCTCGCTTCCACGGCCGAAGCACAGCCTCCATCTGCATGGGAGCTCGCGATCGTGGACCTCGAAGGCCGCAAGCAGGTGGTCGGAACCCTGCCGCCGTCCGCGTTCGCGCCGCGCGTCTCGCCCGACGGGACGCGCGTCGTCTTCGAAACGCGCCCCGAGTCGCCCGAGGGTGAGGGCGCTCGGCTGTGGATCGCCGATCTCTACGATCTCGGCAGCCGGCGCTCACTGCCAATCGTCGGCGCACCGTACAACTGGGCCGGAATGTGGACGAAGGACGGCGAGCGCATCGTCTATCTCGCCGCGGGCGAGCGGCCCGACGCGATTTTCTGGCAGAGCGTCGACGGCAGCGGCGACGCGGAGCATCTGATCGACGGCAGAAGCGCGGAGTCCTGGGCCGGCGGCGGCTCGCAGATGACGTTCCTGACGCTGGTTCCGGAGGGCGATTACGGCATCTCGATGCTCGACGTCGAGTCCGGCGACACGACCGTGCTGATCGATGTCCCCGGCTCGGCGCAGCACAGCAGCAGCGTGTCGCCGGACGGCCGCTGGATCGCTTACGCGTCGAACGAGACCGGCCGCTACGAGGTCTGGCTCGCGCCTGTCGCGAGGCCGGATGCGCGCCGCCGGATCACGCGGCAGGGCGGTGCGCATCCGCTGTGGTCACCGGACGGCGAAACGCTGTACTTCGACCGGGAGAACCGGATGTATCGAGTCGACGTCCGCATCGATCATGAAGTGTCGATCGGCGAGCCGCTCGAGTTGCCGATCGCGGGCTTCCAGCAGGGTGAATATCGGCGGCAGTTCGACCTGATGCCGGACGGCAGCGCATTCCTGCTCATTTACCCTCTGCAGCAGGGTGCACCGCGGTAAGCACTCGTGTCGCCCGCCGAGCTCGAACGCTATCTGCACGAGCACATTCCGGTGACGCGGGCGATCGGAGTCGGCGTCGCGAGCGTGGGGGAGGATCGTGTCGTGCTTCGCGCGCCTCTTGCGCCGAACGTCAATCATCGCGACACCGTCTTCGGCGGCAGCGCGTCCGCGCTCGCGATCCTGGCGGCGTGGTCGCTCGTGCATACGCGCCTGACGAGCGCCGGCATCGTGTGCCGGCTCGTGATTCAGCGCAACGCGATGGAGTACGACGCGCCGATCACCGGCGATTTCACCGCACGCTCCGCGCTCGCCGAGCCGCAGCAGTGGTCGCGCTTCACGCGGGCGCTGCAGCGCAGAGGCAAAGCGCGGGTCGCGGTCTCGGCCGTTCTGGAGCAGGCGGACCGCGTCGTCGGGCGGTTCACCGGCGAGTTCGTGGCGCTCGCCTCGGCCGCAGATCGGGCCCGGCGGCGGCCGTGAATTCCCGGTCCGGCGACGGTACGATGCGGGATGCTCGAATCCTTGCCCGGCTGCCCGGTCTGCCGCGCGGCGGCGACACGCCATTTCCTCAACGTCGGCGGTCGCGACTACTTCCGCTGCCGTGCCTGCGAGGCGACATTCCTCGCGGCGAGCCAGCGGCCGTCCCGGCAAAGCGAGTACCGGCACTACCTGAGCCACGAGAACGAAGTCGACGACGCCGGCTACCGGCGCTTCCTGTCGAAGCTGGCCGACCCCCTGCTGGAACGGCTCGAACGGCGGCGTAGCCGGCGGCCGGGCGAACGGCTGCGCGGCCTCGACTACGGCTGCGGCCCGGGTCCCGCGCTGGCCGCGATGCTGCGCGAAGCCGGACATGAAGTCGCCGTATACGACCCCCATTTCGAACCCGACACCGGGCCGCTACGTCACACGTACGACTTCGTCACGTGCACGGAGACGGCCGAGCACTTCCACCGCCCCGCCGACGAGTTCGAGCGTCTCGATCGCATGCTCGAGCCCGGCGGCTGGCTCGCGATCATGACCTGCTTCCAGAGCGAGGATGCTCTTTTTGCCGGCTGGCATTACCGCAAAGACCCGACGCACGTCGTCTTCTATCGCGAGACGACGCTGCGGCGGGTCGCGGCGCTGCACGGCTGGGACTGCGAAATCCCGCTAAAGGACGTCGCGCTGATGTTCAAGCCGGAGTCGGGCCGGATGCCGTGCACGCGATCGCGAGTTGAGCGATCATGGAATCCGAGCCGCCGAAGCGGCGGTCGCAGCGGACGGGAGTGACACGTGACAGACAGGCTTTGGGTGGAACCGGTCGGGAACATCATCGTCGCGCGAGTGCGCGGAGAGCCCACCATAGAAGTTTTGCGCGAGTGCCAGGAGCGCGTGCTGCGCCTGGTTCGCCAGACCGGCCGCGGCCGCGTGCTTTACGACACGCTCGAGATGGAGGCACCGCCGATCGACATCCCGTGGGCGCAGCGGGACCTCGACGCTGAAGTCGCGACATCGATCGGACTGCGCAGGGCCATCGTCGTGCCGAACAGCAAGCTCGCATATCTGGCAAGACTCGCCTTCGGCGACGCCGACTATCGGGTCTTCTATAACGACATCGTCGAAGCCGTGACGTGGCTCGATCAGGACGTCGAGGAAGATCGGCGCATCGCCGGCGCCGAATGACGCCGGCCGGCGGTCACGCCCCGGGCACCGCGTCCGCTTCCGTTGCCGCTGAGGCGCGCTGCTCCCCGTGCGTCCTCGACAGCACGACGACCAGCAGCGACGGCAGGAAGACGAGCGTCACGACCATCGAGAACAGCAGCCCCGACAGCACGACGACGCCGACGCCGCGGTAAAGCTCGGTGCCCGCGCCCGGGATCAGCACGAGCGGCGCGAGCCCGAACACGGTCGTCAGCGTCGACATCGTGATCGGGCGTATCCGCGACTCGACCGCCTCACGGACGGCATCCACGACGCCGACGCTCCGGTCGCGCAGGTTCCGGCTCGCGCGGTCGACGATCAGGATCGGGTTGTTCGTCACGGTGCCGAGCAGGATCAGAAAGCCGAGCATCGTGATCATGTCGAAAGACTGGTGAATGGGCGCGAGCCCGAGCGCCGGCAGCAGCGCACCGACGCCGTTCAGCAGCGCCAGCCCGCCGATGCCGCCGGCGATGCCGAGCGGCACCGTTGCGAGCACGAACAGCGGATAGCCCCAGTGGCTGTAAATCGCGACCAGCACCAGATAGATCAGCGCCACGGCCACGGCGAAGTTGCGGCCCAGCGATGCCCGTGTCGCGTCGAGCTGATCGGCCGCGCCCGTGATGTCCACGGTGACGTCGCCCGAAAGCAGCCCCTCCTCGCGCAACGCCG